>CACCZY010000004.1 GCA_902550635.1 uncultured Pelagibacteraceae bacterium | reverse complement strand
ATATATAATAACAAGTGGAATGAGGAATAAGGCTATAGATTTAGATGCAGCAAAAAAAAGAAAAATTATAGTTACTGGAACAGATATTAATATAAACCCAACAAGTGAATTAACATGGGCTTTAATTTTAGGATTGGCAAGAAATTTAAAACCTGAAATAGATAATATGTTTCAAGGTTACTGGCAAACAACTGTTGGTGTTGAACTTAAAGGAAAAATTTTAGGTCTAATTGGTCTTGGCAGAGTAGGGTCACAAGTTGCTAAAATAGGTAAAGCATTTGATATGCAAGTTATGGCATGGAGTGAGAATTTAAGTTTAGATAAGTGTAAAGAGTTAGATGTTTTGCCATCAAGTAAAGAAGATTTATTAAAAAACTCTGACTTTATATCAATACATGTTCAAGGGGGAGAGCGTTACAAAAATTGTATAAAATTAAAAGAGTTTGATTCAATGAAGAAAACTGCCTTTTTAATAAATACTTCAAGAGGATCTATTGTAAATGAGGACGATTTAATTATTGCATTATCTACAAATGAAATTGCAGGAGCAGGATTAGATGTTTATGATAAAGAGCCTTTACCCCAAGATCACAAACTAAGATTTACACCAAATACTTTGTTACTTCCACATTTAGGTTACGTAACTGCAGAAAATTATTCAATTTTTTATAATCAAATGATTGAGAACTTAGAAGCTTGTGTTTCAGGAAAACCAATTAGAATTTTAGAATAAAAAAATATGACAAAAAAAAATCCAAACTTAACAGCAGAACAAAAGCTAATTCTCTTTGAAGAGGGCACAGAGACTCCAGGATCAAGTGAATTAAATTATGAGAAAAGAGATGGCTTCTATCATTGTGTTAACTGTGATGCTAAATTATTTGAATCTAAAACTAAATACGAGAGCGGATCAGGCTGGCCTTCTTTCTACGATTCTTTAAAAGATGTTTTTGAAACAAAAACCGATCACCATTTAGGTTATGCTAGAACAGAATATCATTGCAAAAGCTGCGGTGGGCATCATGGTCATATTTTTGACGATGGTCCAGCTCCTACAGGAAAAAGATTTTGTAATAATGGAGCATGTTTAGTTTTTAAGTCTAAATAATTAATTATTTTATAATATCTAAGAGTTGATTATTTTTTTCAAGCTCTCTTAATTCAACATAGCCACCGATATGCTTATCATCAAAAAAAATCTGTGGAATAGTCCTTTTGCCATTTGATTTTTTTATCATTTCATCTCTCAAACCATCTTTTGTAGAAATATCTATCTCTTTAAATTTTATATTATTTCTAGAAAACAGTCTTTTTGCAGCTTCGCAAAAATTACACATTGGACCTGTGTACATGATGATGTTTTTCATATTTTATATATAGTGATTTTTTGAATTTTTACTACAAGAGATATTTCGACCCAATCTGACCATTTAATTTTACAAATATTCAAGTTTTTTTAAAAAAAATTTTATGGAGGTTTTCAACCGCACATGATAATGTATATTTTAGATAGTCCTATCTTGCCATCTTTAGCTCCCGGTTTTTTAGGACTATCCCTCTTAAAATGCTCCCCTTAGAATTTTTTCTATATTTACAGATTTTACTCTTTTTATTTATTACTCCAGGAACTCCACGAATAGTAATAATTTCTTATTCTATGAATTATGGTCTAAACAAATGTATATGGACCGCACTTGGAGATGTGACTGCAAACTTTGTTCAAGGGAGTTTAGTAATATTTGTAATTGGATCTTTTTTTTCAGAAAATCCTACATTTCTTAATATTTTTAAATGGATAGGGATTCTTTACTTATTTTATTTAGCTTACGATATTTATAAAAACATACCAAAAGATATAAATTCAAAACAAGTAAGTACAAAAAGTAACATTTCTTTCTTTAAAGATGGTTTTTTAGTTGCAGGAACTAGCCCAAAGGCTTGGATGTTTTTTCCTTTAATATTTCCACAATTTATTGATTTTAATTCAAATTTTGTTTTTCAATTTTTTTTACTAATTGTTACTTATATGGTTTTAGATTTTGCATCATTAATAGGGTATGCTTTATTGGCAAACAAATTAGTTGTTTGGTTAAAAACAAATCCAAAAGTCATAAACACAATTTCTGCGTGTGTGTTAATCATTATTGCTATTATTATTGCATTAACTCAGCAATATTAGATACAAAATATTAATACTGTTGCTTGCAATAAAACCAATTTCTTAGTTTAATAAAGTATTAATTAATTAATAAGAGGGGAAATAAATGAAAATAAAAAACATTTTAATTACATTTGTTTCTGCAATAGCACTTATATTATCATCATCCTCAATTTCTTTAGCTAAAGTTGTTGGTGATAAAATTATTTTAGGTGCAGCTGTTTCCTTGACTGGAAAATACTCTACCAATGGGGAACATACAAAAAATGGATATAACTTTGCTGTTGAAAGAATAAACAGCATGGGTGGTATAAAAGTTGGTGGTAAAACTTACAAATTTGACATTATTTATTATGATGATGAGTCAAATTCTGGAAGAGCAGCTCAACTTGCAGAAAGATTAATTAAACAAGATGGTGTTCAATATATGTTAGGACCATATAGTTCTGGTTTAACAAAAGCTATAGCGCCGGTTACAGAGGAAAATAAAATTCCTATGGTTGAAGCTAATGGCGCATCAAGATCTTTATTTACAAAAGGTTATAAATATCTTTTTGCAGTTTTGTCAGCTGCTAATCAGTATCTAGAAGTTGCTATTGATCTTGCGGTTGAAAAAAATGGTGGAAAACCAGTTAAAATTGCAATGGCATTCGAACAAGATGCTTTTTCACAAGACGTTAGAATAGGTGTTGTAGAAGCATCAAAAAGAACTGGATCTAAGATAATTATAGATGACAAGCTTCCAAAAGAGTTAAATGATATGGCTGCAACATTGGCTAAGGTAAAAGCTACTAAGCCAGATGTATTAGTTGTATCAGGTCACTCAAAAGGAGCTTTGACTGCAATTAGACAAATAGCCGAAATGAAAGTTGATGTTAAGATGTTAGCGATGACGCACTGTGATGCATCTAAACTAGCCAAACAACATGGTAAAAATTCAGAGTATGCACTATGTGCAGCTCAATGGCATAAATCACTTTCTTACAAAGATAAATACTTTGGAGATGGAATGAAGTATGACAAAGAATTTAAAGCTCAGTTCGGATATAATCCTCCATATCAAGCAGCAGAGTCTTCGGCCGCTTTATTAGTATGGAAAGATGCTTTTGAAAGAGCAAACTCTTTAGATAAGGATAAAGTAAGAGATGCGTTAGCAAAAACTGAAATGCAGACTTTTTATGGAAACATAAAGTTTAGTCCTGCAGGTCAAAACATAGCCAAACCAATGGTGTTGTTTCAAGTAAGATGCGAAGGTGATAAATGTGAAAACAAAGTTGTAGCCCCAACTAAATGGGCATCAGCTGAGTTAGTACATCCAGTACCTAAGTGGTCTGAAAGATAAAAAATAAATTTTATTTGCCCTCGATATATTCGGGGGCATTTTTTTTTATGGACTTATTGATTTTTCAAGCACCTATACTAATGGTGCAAGCATCCTTAGATGGAATTCTTTTAGGAATTCTATTTGCATTAATTGCTTATGGAATGGCACTCCAATGGGGTGTTATGAATATAATTAATATTGCTCAAGGAGAACTTGTAATTATGGGCGGGTATGTTGCCTATTTTATGTATATGATGGGAATTCATCCAGGATTTGGAATAATAGTTTCACCTATAATTATGTACTTTGTTGGATGGGGTTTATACAAGTTAGTAATTAATAAAGTTGTAGACAGGGATTTATTTATTTCAATTCTAGCAACATTTGGAATTAGTATTTTAACTCAACAATTAATGAATTTTATTTTTGGTTCAGATGTAGTTGTAGCGCAATCAAATTTTGGAACAACCATGTTTTTTGAAGGTATGGTAACACTTCCAAATGCAAAAATATTTGCAGCGATTGTTAGTATTGTTTTTGCTATTGGATTAGTTATGTATATGCGTAAATCAAAATTAGGTAGAGCAATAAGAGCAACTGCTCAAAATGCAAGAGCAGCAAAAATTTTGGGTGTAGATACAGAAAAAGTTTATGCAGCAACTTTTGGAATAAATGCAGCACTTTGTGGTGTTGCAGGCTCATTAATTGCAATAACTTTTACCTTACATCCTTATGTTGGCCTTCCATACACAGTCAGATCTTTCATGATAGTTATTGTTGCAGGACTTGGTAATTTACCAGGCGTTGCTTTATCTGGCATGGGATTAGGGGTTTTTGAAGAATTTGCTGATTATATACTAGGAACAGAATTTAGAATTGGCTCAGTATTTTTACTTTTAGTTTTAATTCTTGTTTATAGGAGATTTAAATTATCTAAAAAAAGAGAGTATCTAAAATGAAAAAAATTCAATTTATTTTTTTTATTACTATGTCACTCATAATTTCTAAGTGGGCAGTAGCTGAATCAAGATTTGGAGACTTAACAGAGTTAAGAGATGAAAGAATGAGAGGAAAAGACAATCAGTGGGTAAGACCTCATCCTGGACCTTTTATATGGAATGGAATTGAGAGAGAAAAAGGAGTTTTTTCCTGGGAAGCAGCAGATAAATATATTGTTTATGCACAAGAACATAATCAAAAAACCATAGCAACTATTTGGCCTCATGCAAATTGGGAACAGAAATCATGTAAGAGAAAAAAAGCTAGAAGCCCATTTGGAAGAAAATTTACAAAATATTTGAGCAAACCTTGTTCAATGGAAGATTATAAAAATTTTCTTATAAAATTAGTAGATCGTTACGATGGTGATGGCAAAAATGATATGCCAGGTTTAACTAAACCTATTATTCATTGGCAAATAATGAATGAGCCCGAATTTAAAATGTTTTTTAAAGGAACAGAAGATGACTTTGTAGAAATTTTTAATTTTTCATCAAAATTAATTAAATCAAAACAAACAGATGCAGTTATTATTATGGCTGGTGCAGCAGGGATGTTTCCTGAGAATAAAAAATATTGGAAATCAGCTTTACCAAAAATAAAAAATCATTTTGATATAGCCGCTATACACCACATAACTCCTCCCGATGGAAAGTGCGATAAAGAATTTTGGGTAGATGAATTCTCCAGTTTATTAAAAAGTTTAAATATCAAAAAACCTATTTGGGTTACAGAAGCGATGATTGGTAAATGTAAAGTTTTATCAAGTTATATTAATGCGTTCGCAAATGGAGCGGAAATAATAATTGATGTTGGTGTTAATGCACCAGGCATGAAGATGAGCAAAAGAAGTAGAAAAAAACTTAATGAGTTTATAGAAAAAATTGATGGTTTCAAATCTGTAAAATTAGTTTCTGAAAAACAAGCAGAATTTATAATGAAAGATGACTCTAAGAAAATAATAGATTTTTAAAATGAAAAAAAATAATTTAATTCTATATGCTGTTATTTTGATTTTCGGTTTAGCCGCACCATATCTATTTCCTGCTTATAAACTCCAGATATCCTTTTTGTGGATATTAATTGTACTTGCAATGACTTGGGATGTTCAAGGTGGACAGATGGGCTATAACACTTTTGGAAATATACTCTTTTTTGGTGTCGGAATGTATTTGTGCGCCAGTATTCAAATAGGAATGTTTTTTCCTTTAGCTGAATGGACAGAAGCAGGAGGGGAGAAAACATTTGTTCATACACCATCACAATATTTTCAAGGTTTTTTTTGTTGGATTAATTTTAGCAGGAATAGTTCCAATGATAATCGCTGGATTAATTGGTTATGGAATTCTTGGACTAAGAGGACATTATTTTGCAATTTGTACATTAGGTCTTGGAATTGCAGCAGGTGAAATAGCTGGTGGAATAGAATTAATTGGAGCTGGTCAAGGAATGACAATGCCACCCTGGCCAAAAAATATAGGACATACAGAATTTAGATCAGAATTCTTTTATTTCGTTTGTTTTATTTTAGTAATAGCAACTTTTATATTTTTAAAATGGGCTTACTCAACAAGATTTGGATTAGTTCTAAATGCAATTAGAGACAACGAAGATAAAGCTGAAGCAATGGGAATTTATACAATGAGATACAAAATTATTGGCTGGATGGTTTCAGCATTCTTTGTTGGAATGGCAGGGGGATTAATGGGAAACATGGTTGGTTACATTGAACCTATTGAAGTAGCTTTTGCTGGACCAACATTCGGCGTGTTCATGGTACTGATGGCAATACTTGGCGGAAAAGGAACGTTATGGGGACCGGTTATTGGAGCTACAGTATTTCATATTTTTAAAGAAGGATTTTGGACTTTCTTTTTAGGATGGCAGTATGTTGCATTAGGAGTTTTAATTGTTGTTATCGTTGTTTTTTTCCCGGAAGGAATTATGGGATGGTTGAGAGAAAAATATCCTGAAAAATTTGGAGAAGTAGTTGATGAAGCAGATAGAAAGGCACAAGTAATTTTAAAATGAGTATTTTAGAAGTAAATAATGTAAGTAAATTTTTTGGAGGTGTTAAAGCAAACGTTGACATATCAATGTCTGTTCAACAAGGATCAATTGTCGGCTTGATAGGTCCGAATGGTTCTGGGAAAACAACTTTATTTAATTCAATTGTTGGAACGCATCCAATTGACAAGGGATCAATTAAATTTAACGGAACAGAAGTTTCACAATTACCAATTCCAGTTGTAGCAAAACTAGGATTATTAAGAACTTTTCAACAAACCAGAATCTATGGAAAATTAAACTGCATAGATAATATGTTGATTAGTCACAAAACTGATAAAGAAGGTTTATTATCAGTTTTTTCAAAAATACCTAAAGAGTTAAACGATAAGGCAGAAAACTTATTAAATTTTGTTGGTTTATATCAAAAGAGAAAATTAAGAGCAGGAGATCTATCATTTGGACAACAAAAACTTTTAGAATTAGCTATGGCATTAATGAATGAGCCAAAAATGTTATTACTTGATGAGCCAACTGCAGGAATTAATCCAACTTTAATCAACGGAATTATAGATAGATTAATTAAGGTAAATAAGGAATTTGGAATTACTCTTTTAGTTATTGAGCACAATATGAGAGTAATAATGTCATTAGCACAAAATATTTTTTGTTTAGCTCATGGACAACTTTTAGCAAACGGAACGCCGGAAGAAATTAAAAACGATAAGCGTGTTATAGATGCTTATTTAGGAGCACAGTAATGTCAGATCAATATTCAGTTCTTGGAAAAGCCCCACAAGCAGAGGATTTAAAAAAACTTTCACCATCAAATGTTCATTTGACTATTAGCAACCTATCAGCAGGTTATGGCAAGATGGAAATCCTGCACAATTTAGATTTGTTTGTAAGCAAAGCGCAATCACTTTGCTTAATTGGTCCAAATGGAGCAGGTAAATCGACAATACTTCATTCAATTTATGGATTTACAAATATATTTAAAGGAAAAATAGAAATAGATGGCAAAGATATAACTAATCAAACACCTGCAGAAAAATTAAAAAATTATGGAATAGCATATATCTTACAAGATAACTCAGTTTTTCCAGATATGACCGTCGAAGAAAATTTACTAATGGGAGGATATATAAAAGATAAAACTGAAGAGTCTTACCAGGAAGCAGAAAAGATTTTACAAAAATATGAAAGATTAAGAAATAGAAGAAATCAACCTGCAAAAGTTTTATCAGGCGGAGAAAGAAGATTATTAGAAATTTCTAGAGCTCTAGTTATGAAACCTTCAGTTTTATTAGTGGATGAACCATCCATCGGTTTAGAACCTAGATATATTCAAATGGTCTTTGAAATATTAAGAGATCTTCAGCAAAATGAAAAAAAAACAATTATTCTAGTCGAACAAAATGCAAAAAAAGGTTTGGAATTTGCAGATATAGGATATGTTTTAGTTTCAGGAGAGACTGCTATCGCAGGAAAAGGTGATGATTTATTAAATAATCCTGACGTCGGTAGATTATTTTTAGGTGGATAAGAAGTGAAAAAATTAATTTTAATACTAATAACAATTTTCTTCACGTCAAATGTATATGCCCATTCTACAAAAAATATAAATTTTGATCTAAAAAAACAGTGTACGAAAAAAAAATCTGCACTCAAATGGGTTTCAAAAAATAAAAATACCAAAGGCGGTGAGCTAATAAAATTTCAGTCTTACACTGGTTTTGACCAAAGAACCGTTCTTATTGGTGCTCACAAAAATAACCCAATTGAAATAACAGGATATCTACAATTACCAAAAGGTTCAGATAAAGTGCCAATAGTTATTTGGACACATAGCAGTGGTGGTCCTGGTGAGTATGCATGGAATGACTTTGTCTACCATGGCACTAAAAACCTTTTAGATGCAGGAATAGGAGTAATGTATATAGATAATTTTTGTCATAGAGGTGCAAGAGATACTTGGAGAGATCAATCAAAAGTTCCACTTATTAATGGAGCTATAGATGCTATTATGGCATATAAGTTATTACAATCTCATCCAAGATCTAATGGTAAGTTTGGAACTACTGGACATTCACGAGGTGGAAACAACAGTCTTTTTTTAGCAGATGTAAAATTTACATCTTTGTTTTTGGAAGGTACAAGGGGATTTGATGCAATATTACCTGAGGCAGCAGAATGTAAGCTTGCAGGTTTCTTTGATAAGCCAGAACTAACATCAAATTCTAAATTACTTTATGTTCATGGTGCAGCAGATGACTATACATTGCCAAATCATTGCGAAGATTATGTAAAAAAAATTAAATCTGAACCTGGTAAAGTTGAGATTGATTTAAAAAAAGGTTGGTATCATGGATTCCATTACAGTCAAAAACCTAAAAGATATCAAGCAATGACAGTTCATAATTGTCCCGCTTTTTTTGTTGATAATGATGGTTTTGTTGTTGGAAATGAATGGCCTGATATGGTGTTAACTAAACATAAACTTTTTCCATCTATGGATGCTTTTTATGAAGCAGCGCAAGTTGAACCAAAAAAATTATGGAAAAAAACATTTAAAATTTTAAAAAAAGAAAAATGTCTTAAAAGAGGAGCTACAGTTGGCGGGGACCACATGGATGAATATATGCCTCAATTTATAAATTTTTTTAAGAAGAACTTATTATGAAAAAAATATTATTAACATTGCTAATTACTTTATTTAGTTCATATTTATTTGCTGCAGACGAAAAACCTGGAAGATATTTTGAAGATCAGCCCGATGTAAATGATGATTTTCAAATTCACTTTATTTATTTATTAGCCAAAAATACAAAAGATAAAGAAAGAGATATTAACGGCTGGATAGAAAAAGAAGTAAAAAAAATTGATGATACATTTTTTAAAATGACTGGCGATAAGCAAAGATTAAAGTTTGACTACCGAAAAGATGGCAAGCTTGATGTTTCATTTGCAAGAATGGACCGAAAAGCAAAAAAAGGCGGTTGGAATGTAAATTATCCAGATTATTATTTGCAAAAACAAGGATTTAACAATCCAAAAAAATTGTATTTCTCATTTACGGATGCGGCTAGTGGAGACGGAGGTCAAATGGGACCCCATCATGGATATTTATTTATAGGAAGAGCCTCAGGTCAAATTACTAAAATTTCAATTCATGAATTACTTCATGGCAATGGTTTTGCCATGCCTTGCACCAAAGGAGTTAGAGACGGAGCTCATATGGGTGTCGGTATACTTAGCCAACAACTCTCACTAAAATTTGGAAAAGCAGTTTATGATCACAACGATCCTACTTGCCCAGATCTAAAGGATTCGGTTTATTTAACTCCAACTTCAGATGAACCGTTTGATCCATTGCAGATAGCATGTGCTTTAGGTCAAAAGAAAAGAAATAATCCTCCAGGAAATTATGAAATACCAGCAAGGTACACTCATAAAAAATTACTCAAAGGCAGAAAAAATGAGTGGTGCACTTATAAACTAACTGAATATGCAGAAGAGAGTTGGTTCAAAAAATGGAAAAAATAACAGGTTTCGAAATCTCAAAACATGAAAAATCAAAAAGAATTTACAAAGTAAAAATAGAAGATCAAATAATTGATAAATTAATTTTTCCCTTTCACAAATTTGATGTTACAGCACTAGAATACAAGCCATTTACGAGGTTTACACTTGCAAAAAGTTTGGATGATTTAACCTCAAATAAACTTAGCAATTTAATTAATTCAATTCTTAAAGAAAGAGAAACTGGTTGTTTTATTATTGAAACTAATTCTGAAAATAAAAAAATAGATGATATTTTTTTAGTTAAACTTTCAACAGCTGTTACCCACCTCATTGGAATACCAAATCATGACTCTATGGCAGGAAAATTTTATGCAAGATTTCATGTTAAACATGAAGATCATAGCGATTCTTATTTGAGAAAAGCTTATATAAATATGGATCTACATACAGATGGAACTTACGTGAAAGATGTAACTGACTGGCTTTTAATGACTAAATTAGAAGAAAAAAATGCAGAAGGCGGAGAAACAACTTTATTACACTTAGATGATTGGGAACATTGTGAAGAACTTTCAAAAGATCCAGTAGGAAGACAAAATTTTATTTGGGGATCACCAAAAAGTAAAAATGTTCATTATAAAGTAGAACATCCAGTTTTTACTGAGGACGAGAAAGGTAGACCAAAAATATCATATATAGATCAGTTTCCCGAACCAAATAATATGGATCAGGGAAATTTCTTACAAAAACTTTCTGATGCTTTAGAAGAAAGCAATAATAAAGTAATAACAAAATTACCCGTTGGCTCAATAATAGTTGCTAATAATTATTTTTGGCTTCATGGAAGAAAAGCATTTAAGCAAAACAAAAATTTGAGCAGAGAATTGTTAAGAATAAGAGGATCTTTTTTTACCAATTAATTTTAAAATAATTGAAATAACTAATAACTTATATATTGTTCAACGATTATGAAATTAGGATTTATAGGAACAGGCAATATTTCATCTGATGTTATCACTGGCATTTGTAATTCAAAAATATCATTTAAACGAATTGTTGTTTCTCCAAGAAACAAACAAAAAGCTCAAAAACTAAAAAAAAAATTTAAACGAGTAAGTATTGCAAAAAGCAATCAAGATGTAATAGATAAATCAGACTGGGTTTTTCTAGGAGTAGTACCAAAAGTTGGAGAAAAAATATTACCTAGATTAAATTTTAAAACCAATCAAACAATCGTTAGTTTTATTTCTACAATCGATTATGCACAATTAAAAAAAATAGTTAAAAAAAAGGTAAAAATTGTTAGAGCTATACCAATGCCACCAATATCTCTAGGCAAAGGACCTGTACCTATTTTTCCTCCAGATAAAAAAGTTAAAAGCTTTTTTGATAAAATTGGAACAACTATTGAAATTAAGAGTGAAAAACTTTCAAAAAATTTCTGGGCTATTTCTGGCTCAATGGCTTCTTTTTATGAACTCTTAAAAGTTTTATCTGATTGGTTAGTAAAAAAAAAACTTAAGAGAAACCAGGCTCAAAAATATATTACCTCTTTATACTCAGCTTTGGCAGTACTAGCAGAAGCTCATTCTGAAAAAAATTTAGTAAAATTTGTTGCGGATTCGCAAACACCAGGAGGATTGAATTGGCAAGGAGTTAATGAGCTAAGAAAATCAGGTTATTTTAAATCTCTAGAAAAATCTATTAACAATATTTTAAAAAGATTAAATAAAGTATAATTATCAATGCAGCAAGATTCGAATATTCTGCAAATAAATAATCTCTCAAAATATTTTGGAGGTTTGGCGGCAGTTAGCGCTTGTTCTTTGAAAATTAAGAAGGGTTCAATTACAGGAATTATTGGACCAAATGGTTCAGGAAAAACAACATTATTTAATTTAATTGCAGGCAATCTTAAACCTAATGATGGAAAGGTATTATTTAATAATGAAGATATAACTTCTGTTCCATCATATGAATTATTTTCAAAAGGTTTGTTAAGAACCTTTCAAATTGCTCATGAATTTACAAATCTTACAGTTTTAGAAAATTTAATGATGGTTCCCGGAAACCAATCTGGTGAAAATTTAATTAATGCATTATTAAAACCTTCTTTAATAAAAAAGGAAGAAGAACAGATTAGAAAAAAAGCTTATGATGTGATTGATTTTTTAAATCTTAAACATTTAGCGAACGAATTAGCTGGAAATCTATCAGGTGGCCAAAAAAAACTTCTAGAACTTGGAAGAACTATGATGGTTGAAGCAAAATTAGTTTTATTAGATGAAGTCGGTGCTGGGGTAAATAGAACTCTTTTAAAAGATTTAGGAACTGCAATTTTAAGATTAAATAAAGAGAAGGGTTATACTTTTTGTATGATTGAACATGATATGGATTTTATAAGCAGAATGTGTGATCCAGTAATTGTAATGTCAGAAGGGTCTGTTTTATTTGAAGGAACTCCAAATGAGGTGAAAAAAAATGAAAAAGTAATAGAAAGTTATTTAGGTAGAGCAAACAAAATTAATGGAGAGAATAGCTAATGGCTTTTTTTGAAGGAAGTAAAATGACAGCTGGTTATGGTAGTGGACCAGATATAATAAGTTCTTGTTCGATAAATGTTGATAGGGGAGAAATTGTTGCAATTTTAGGTCCTAATGGAGCTGGCAAATCTACGGCCATGAAAGCCATGCTTGGGCTTTTAGAATTAAAATCTGGTTCCGTGTCAATGGCTGGAAAAGATATATCAAAATTATCTCCACAAGATAGAGTTAAACAAGGGGTATCTTTCGTTCCTCAAAATAAAAATGTTTTTCCCGATTTAACCGTTAGAGAAAATTTAGAAGTAGGAGCATTTTTAAGAGACGACGATGCTAATAAAGTTATCGAAGAAATTTATGACTTATTTCCAATTTTGAAAGAAAAAAATTCACAAATTGTAGGAGAGTTATCTGGAGGACAAAGACAACAAGTAGCGTTAGGTAGAGCATTAATGATTAAGCCATCAGTTTTAATGTTAGATGAACCTACTGCAGGAGTTTCTCCAATAGTGATGGATGAATTATTTCAACACATTATTAAAGTTAAAGAAACTAATGTAGCAATTATAATGGTTGAACAGAATGCAAAACAAGCATTAAGTATTTCTGACCGTGGATATGTTTTAGTTACAGGACAAAATAAATTTGAAGGATTAGGAAAAGAATTACTTCAGGACCCTGAAGTTAGAAGATCATTTCTAGGAGCTTAAAATGGATTTTTTAAACGCAATCGTTTTACTTTTAAATTATACAATTATACCAGCGCTTACTTATGGTTCTCAATTAGCTTTAGGTGCAATATTTGTAACTTTAATTTATGGAGTTCTTAGATTTGCAAACTTTGCAACAGGAGACATGATGTCATTTGGAACAATGGTAGCAGTTTTACTAACATTTTATTTTCAATCTTTAGGAGTAAACCTAGGAGCGCTTCCAACAGCATTACTTGCTATCCCTTTTGCTATAATTATGATGATTTTATACATGCTTACAATTGATAAATTTGTTTTTAGTTATTACAGAATTAAAAAAAGCCCACCAGTCCAACTTGCTATGGTTAGTGTAGGAGTAATGTTTGTAACACAGGCAATTATAAGAATAATAATAGGACCTTTTGATAGAAGATTTCTTGATGGTGAAAAATTTATTTTAAAGGCTAATGAATTTAAAGAAATGACAGGATTAAATGAAGGATTAACAATCAAATCAACTCAAGCGATTACAATAGTTGTTACTATTATTGTTGTTTCAATTATGTTTTGGTTTTTGAATAAAACTAAAACGGGCACAAGCATGCGTGCTTATTCTAATAATGAGGATCTTGCTTTATTATCAGGTATAGATCCTAAAAAAGTTGTAATGTTAACCTGGGTAATTGCCGGAGTATTAGCGACTGTAGGAGGTGTCCTATATGGTTTAGATAAAAGTTATAAGCCTTTTGTTTATTTTAACAATATGCTTCCCATATTTGCCGCTGCAATTGTAGGAGGAATAGGAAATCCATTTGGCGCTTTTTTAGGAGGTTATGTTGTAGCCTTTGGAGAGATTTTTATAACGTATGCTTATAAAAAGTTTTTTACTTATTTATTACCTGAAAGTCTAGAGCCTGACTCTCTAATGCAGTTGTTATCGACAGATTATAAATTTGCTGTGTCATTTTCTATTTTAGTAATTGTATTACTGTTTAGACCTTCTGGTATTTTCAAAGGTATGAAATTATGAAGCAATATTTAAATGTCGTAACAGCTTATACGATAATGATTATACTCATTATATTAGTAGGAATATTTCAATCCTGGTCCGTTGCATTATCTATTCTAAATTATTGTTTAATATCTGCAGTAATGACCATGGGAGCAAATATGCAGTGGGGTTATGCAGGATTAATAAATTTTGGGATTATGGGTTATACAGCTTTAGGTGGACTTGCTGTAGTTCTTGTTTCAGTTGCACCAGTTCCACAAGCTTGGAAAGTTGGAGGAGTCAACATGATGGTTTGTATGGCGATCATCATAGGGATAGTTTTTTCAGTTCGTTATACTTTAAAAAAGATTCAAAAGTCAAAAAAGAGAAATTACATTATAGCTGGAATCATAATTATTGGTTTTATACTTCTTCGATTAATATCAGGTCCAGCAATCGAGAGTATAGAAGCCGTTGAACCAGCTAAAACTGGTTTTCTAGGAGGTTTAGGAATGCCAGTGTTATTTTCCTGGATAGTAGGAGCATTTTTTGCTGGAGGATTAGCTTATATTATAGGAAAAATAGCTCTTGGATTAAGAGCAGACTATCTTGCGATAGCAACACTATTAATTGCAGAAATTATAGTTTCAATAATCAAACATGAAGACTGGTTAGCTAGAGGAGTTAAAAATGTTATCGGTTTAAAAAGGCCAGTTCCTTATGAAATCGATCTTCAAGCTGCACCTTGGTTTATAAATTTAGTAGAAAAATTTAATTCAGGAAAATTAAAACTCATTAACTCAGTTTCAGAAAGACAAGATGTTTTAAATCAATTAGTAATTGATGCTTCGTCAGTTTATGTAAAACTTTGTATGGCTGGACTTTTTTTAACAGTTGTAGTTACTTTACTAATCATCACACAAAAAGCTTTATATTCTCCATGGGGTAGAAAAATGAGAGCAATTAGAGACAATGAAGAAGCAGCAAGTGCTATGGGCAAAAACGTTGTTAAAGAACATCTTTTAATTTTTATTTTAGGATCAGCTGTTGTTGGTATTGCAGGAGCTATGATGGTAACAAATGATGGGTTATTTACACCTGGAAGTTATAGACCTATGCGATATACATTTGTCATTTGGGTCATGGTAATTGTAGGAGGCACTGGAAATAATTTTGGTGCGATATTAGGTGGTTTTGTCGTATGGTTTTTATGGGTTGAAGCTGGTCCAATGGCTTTATTTTTAATTAATTTTTTTACTGGTCATCTACCAGAAACTAATGCTCTTAAAATTCATTTAATTGAAAGCGCCTCATACTTTAGATTTTTAATGATCGGAATAGGATTATTAGTAATAATGCGCTATAGACCGCAGGGTATTTTGCCCGAAAAAATTGTAAAAAACTAAATATGAAAAAAATTATAATATTTATTTTTTTTATATTTTCTCTCAATGCTAACGCATTAGACAAAAAAACAACTTTTGATTTAGAATTGTTTAAAAAAGCACAATCTGATGGCAAAGTTGTAGTAGTGACTTCTTGGATTAAATATTGTTCTTCCTGCGCAAGCCAAATGAAAGTTTTAAATAATGCAAAAAATGAATTTAAAAATATTGAATACTTTACATTTGAAGTAACAAATAAAGAAATTTCAAGCTTATTAAACGTACAATATCAAACTACACTTTTAATTTTTAAAGATAATAAAGAAGTTTATAGAAGTATTGGTGAAACTAGTAGAGAAGAAATTTATAAAGCTATAAAATCCTCTAGTTAGAAATATTTAATAAATTGTTCGTTGATATTTAAAATGTTTAAATCAACTAAACCGCCTATTATTAATTGAATAGCCACAATTAATATAAATGCTAAACCAACATATGCTATCCATATGTGTTTTTGGACATAATTTGCTAAATATGAAGCAAGCGCTCCAGTTAGTATAACTGACAAAACTAATCCAAATATCATAAATCCAAAATAGCCTTTTGCAGCACCTACTACTGCAATTACATTATCAAAACTAATTGTGATATCTGCCAACAATACTTTAAATACACTTTGAATATAAGAAGGTTCTTTAGATTTTTTTGTTGGTGATTTTACTTTTTTTATTTCTAACAAATCTTTACGAAGATCATTTACTATCCATATTAACAATAAACCACCTGCGATTTTTATAAAATAAAATTTGAATAAGTACGTAGCAAAAAGTGCAAAAACAATTTTAAAAACTAGAGCTCCAGTAACTCCCCATAATATTATTTGTTTTCTATGCTTTGGAATAAAGTTAGCCGCAATGAGCCCTATTATTATTGCATTATCAGCAGCTAAAACTATATCTATAAATATGATTTGTAATAGTATTATCGATTGTTCTATCAAGATGCTTATATAATATAAAAAAAATTAAAAAATTCAATTAAAAGTAGTGTAATTTTTGTATTGATTTAGATTTAGATACATAATCATATAAAGAAATTAAAAAATGGAGGATAAATGAAATTATTTAAATATTTTTTTACAATTCTTGCTTCATTACTAATCTTTTCAAACATTTCTTTAGCTGAAAAATGGGATATGGCTCTAGCATATGGTGCTGGAAATTTTCACTCAGCTAATGCTACTGAGTTTGCAAAAAATGTTTCTGAAAAGAGTGATGGCAAGCTTACTATTGTAACGCACCCTGGAGGCTCTTTGTTTAAAGGTGGTGAAATTTTTAGAGCAGTAAGAACTGGTCAAGCGCCTATAGGCGAAAGATTTATGTCAGCTTTAGGTAAAGAAGACCCTTTATTGGAAATAGATTCACAACCTTTTTTAGCTACTACTTACAGCGATGCAATGAAACTTTATAAAGCATCAAAAGATGAAATCGCAAAAAGTTTAGAGTCAAAAGGATTAATTTTTTTATATGCTGTTCCATGGCCAGCTCAAGGTCTATACAGTAAAAAAGAGATTAATAGTGTGGCAGATCTTAAAGGTTTAAAATTTAGAGCTTATAATTCTGCTACGGTTAGAATAGCAGAACTTACTGGAATGGCTCCTACTAAAATTGAAGCTGCAGAAATTAGCCAAGCTTTTTCAACAGGAGCAGTAGAAAGCATGATTACTTCACCAACAACAGGTAAAAATAAAAAAATCTGGGAAAATGGAGTTAAATATTTTTATGATATTGCCGCATGGTTTCCAAAAAATATGGTGATAGCTAATAAAGATGCTTGGGATAAATTAGATAAATCAACGCAAGACTTAATTAGAAAAGAAGCAGCACTAGCTGAAAGAAAAGGCTGGCAGTTGTCAAAAATGGGTAACAAAAATGACAAAAAAGCTTTAGCTGATGCTGGAATGATCGTTGGAAAAGTAAATGCAACTTTAAAAAAGCATTTTGAAGAAGTTGGAGCTACTATGTCCAAAGAGTGGGCTGAAAAAGCAGGTTCAAGAGGACAAAAAGTTTTATCAGCTTATTAATTTAATAATCTTAAAATATAAGGCCACCATATAAAGAGTGGCCTTATAAAAATCATGTTAAAAATTTTAGATAAAAATCTTAAAAAAATTTATATATTGTCAGGATTTATTGCTGCAGGTTTTTTAATATTAATAGCTCTTTTTATATTAGTTGGAATTTCATCAAGAATATTTGGTTTTTATATAAGAGGACTGGCAGAATATTCAGGATATAGTATGGCTGCAGCATCTTTTTTTGCATTATCTTATACTTTCGTAGAGGGCGGACATATTAGAATAACTTTATTTTTAGAAAAAGTAGGAAAAGCAAAAAGAAACATTATGGAACTTTGGTGTTTGATATTAGGTGCATTTTTTTCTGGATATTTAGCATTTTACTTTATTAAAATGTTAATTATTTCATATAAATTTCAAGAAAGAAGCGAGGGTGCAGATGAAATTTTGATTTGGATACCCCAAACAAGTGTAGCTATTGGTTCATTTATATTTTTTATATGTATTTTTCACCAATTAATTTTAAAAATATTTAAAAAATGACTGAAATTTTTTTAACTATATTTTTTATAAGTATCTTACTATTTTTTTTAGGATCTGGAGTTTGGGTAGCGATTAGCATGATTGGTGTTTCCTCTTTAGGAATGATGTTATTTACATCTAGACCAGTTGGAGATGCTATGGCAACAACAATATGGGGCACCAGCTCTTCTTGGACACTTACTGCACTTCCATTGTTCGTATGGATGGGAGAAATATTATTTAGAACAAAATTATCTGAAAATTTATTCAAAGGTCTTTCACCGTGGATGCAAAGATTACCTGGTGGATTAATACATGTTAATGTTGTTGGTTGTGCATTATTTGCAGCAATATCTGGATCTTCAGCAGCAACAGTTGCAACTGTTGGAAAAATGTCAATTCCTGAACTGAGAAAAAGAAATTATCCAGAAAAAATTTTACTTGGTAGTTTAGCAGGATCAGGAACCTTGGGATTGCTTATACCTCCATCGATAATTTTGATTATTTATGGAGTAACGGTACAAGAGTCGATTGCAAAGTTATTTATTGCAGGAATTTTACCAGGCATAATGATAGCAATAATCTTTATGTTTTATGTAATTTGTTGGTCTTTAATTAATAAAAATCAAATGCCAAAATCCGATGAAAATTTTTCATTTTTAGAAAAGTTAAGTAGATCAAAGCAACTTTTACCAGTTATTATTTTAATTTTAGGTGTTATTGGATCAATTTATACAGGAATTGCAACAGCCACTGAAGCTGCATCTTTAGGTGTTTTAGGAGCATTAATTCTTTCGTTTTTTCAAAAAAGTTTGACTATTAAAACTTTCAAGCAGTCATTATTAGGAGCAACAAAAACTTCTTGTATGATTGCATTTATCCTTGCTGGATCTTCATTTTTATCTTTAGCTATGGGTTTTACTGGATTACCAAGAAATCTTGCAATTTGGATTGAAAGTATGGAACTATCACCATATTTGCTAATTTTTGTTTTAACTATTTTCTATATTATATTGGGAATGTTTCTTGATGGAATTTCAGCAGTAGTATTAACAATGGCTATTATTGAACCAATGATAAGGCAAGCAGGATTTGATATGATTTGGTTTGGAATTTTTTTGGTTGTAGTAGTAGAAATGGCACAAATTACTCCACCTGTTGGTTTTAATTTATTTGTGCTTCAGGGAATGGCAAATAAAGATATGGGCTATATTGCAAAAAGTGCATTTCCACTTTTTTTACTAATGATATTTGCAACTATTATTATTATTATATTTCCAGAAATAGCACTTTGGTTGCCACAACAAATGGTACAAAATTTAAAATGATTATTTAATTAAATTTAACCATTTTATTTAATGGTTTTAAAGAAATGTTATTATCAATTAGGTTTTCTCTTATAGATTTAGCAGTCGATAATGAACTTTCATTATCGCCGTGTATACAAACAGAATCAATTTCACAAGGTATTTTTTTTCCAGACAAGCAGTTCAAAGACTGATTTTTTATCATGCTTAGAACATGTTTTTGTGCTTCTATAGGGTTTGTAATTAATGCATTCGGCTTGGATCTTGAAACTAAATTGCCATCATCTTCATAATTTCTATCAGCAAAAATTTCACATGCTATTTTCATTTTTAGTTTCTTTGCAGCTATTTCCATTTTTGAACCAGTTGGTACTAAATATATTAAATCTTTATTTATATCATTGATTGCTTCTGCAATTGTTGTTGCTAATTCTATATCTTCACACGCCATATTGTTAAGGGCTCCATGGGGTTTTATATGAGTTACCTTCTCTCCGTGAGATACCGCAATTTTTTGTAATATTTCATATTGATCAACTATTAATTTTTTAATCTCTGCATTATTTAGATTAATTCTTTTTCTTCCAAAATTTTCAGGATCATTAAATGATGGATGTGCACCTATACTTACACCATTATTTTTTGAAATTTTTATTACTTGGTTCATGGTCATTTCGTCACCCGCGTGATAACCACAGGCAATATTTGCTGAATTTACTATTTTAAGTAAATCTGGATCATGCTTATTAGAGTGAAACTTAGATTTTTCTCCTAAATCACAATTGATATTAATTTCCATAATATTAATAGTAAAGTATAACACATCATGATTAAAAATATAACAAATCTTGGTGACGCAGCATTATATTGTGATTTTGGCCAGGAAGTTAATAGAGCAACTAATTTAAATGTAATTAATTTTTTTAATAATTTAAGAGATAAAAATTTTTCAGAAATTACAAATATATCACCATCATATAATAAATTAATTATATCGTTTGATCTTAATTTAACCAATTTTGAAAAAATTAAAAAAAAAATTTTAAATATTGAATTAAAAAAATTAAATAATAAAATTAATAAAAGTGTTAAAATTCCAGTATGCTGTAACGAGAAATATAGTCTTGACTCAAAGAGAATCGAAAGTAAGCTAAAAATTTCTTTTGAAAAAATCATAGAAAATTTTTTTTCTAAAGACTATTTTTGTTATATGACGGGATTTATAGCAGGAATGCCATTCTTAGGAGACATTAATCAAGAAATTAGGTTAAATAGACTTGAAACACCTAGAGTTAAAGTTCCAAAAGGATCGATAGGTATAACTGAACAATTTTGCAATATTTATACTTTTGAAAGTCCAGGAGGCTGGAACATAATTGGAAATACACCAGTAAATATTTTTAATAAAGAAAATAGTAAAAATCCTGCTTTAATAAATCCAGGAGATAAGGTTAATTTCTACAAAATATCTACAGATGAATACAAAGGATGGAATGAAAGAAAATAATTTTGAAGTTATAAGATCTGGTATAAATACTACATATCAAGATTTTGGAAGAAAAAATCTTTATCACATAGGAGTTCCTTTTAGTGGAGCAATGGATAATAGAAATTATTTAATTTCAAATAAATTAGTTAATAATAAAATGAATAGCGCAGTTATAGAATTTGCTTATCAAGGACCTATGTTAAAATTTAATGGAGAATCAACTACTTTTGCTATCACAGGAGATGTTAACTTTAATATTAAAAGAAAAAAAAATTCAATTTTAGAAAAAGGTAATTCTTATCAAACATATAATTTAAAAAGTGGAGACGAAATAGATATATTATCTACAAATAGATCGGTATATGGTTATTTGGCAATAGCAGGAAAAATAGATGTCAATTTATTTGGGAACAGCTGTTCGACTAATACAAAAGCAAAAATTGGATCAAATAATGGTGAAAAAATTAAAAAAGGTGACAAAATTTTCTTTTCAAATTCAGATAATAAAATTCAAATAAAAAAATTAAACTATATAAATACTAAAATAGAACAAATAAGAGTTATTAGAGGTACAAATTATAATTATTTTTCTAAAGAATCTAAAAATATTTTCTTTAAAAATGAATTTAATGTAACAAAGTTAACAGATCGAATGGGTATGAGACTAGAAGGTAACAAAATTAAAAATATAGTAGATACCAATATAAAATCCGAAGGATTAATAAAAGGTACTATACAAATCCCTGCAGATGGAAATCCAATCATAATGCTATCAGATCACGGAACTATTGGTGGTTATCCAAAAATTGGTGTAGTTATAAGTGCTGACTATGACAAACTAGTTCAAATTGTTCCTGGTTCAAAAATAAAATTTAAAGAGGTAAGTCTGTCGGATGCGGAAAAACTATATAAATTTTATAATCTTGAAACACAGAATATTTTAAATCAAATTTCATGAATTTTATACAAAAAATTCCTGGACCTTTTTTAGTCTTTCTTGGAGCTTGTTTTTTAAGTTTTGGTGGATTAATAGTCAAATCTTTTGAAGGCGCTACTCTTTGGCAAATTTTATTTTGGAGACAATTTTTTTTTGTGATAGTTGTATTTTTGTTTCTAATTCTTGTTTATAAAAAAGATATATTTAAGGCCGTTTATAAATCGGGATTTCCTGGACTAATAGGAGGTATAATTCTTGGAATAGGTTTCAGTAGTTATGTTTTTGCCATGTATAAAACTACCGTTGCTAATACAAATTTTATTATACAGACTCAAACAATTTTTTTAGCGATTTTTGGTTATTTTTTTTTAAAAGAAAAAATATCTAAAATTACATTAGCTTCAATAATTTTAGCTGTATCAGGACTAATTATTATGTTGGGCAATAATTTATCACCAGGGCAAATGTCAGGAAATATAGTGGCCTTCATAATGCCAATTACTTTTGCTATTCTTATATTAATAGTAAGAAAATACCCAGATGTAGATATGGTTCCTTTGCAACTAACCGCGGGTTTGGTAGCAATGTTAATTGGTTATATCGTTTCAAACAAAATAACTATTTCATTAAATGATCTTGTTTTAGCTTTTCTAGCAGGATCTTTTCAAATTGGTTTAGGATTTATATTTATAACAATTGGAGCAAAAAAAACATTATCAGCAATGGTAGGAATAATAATGCTTACCGAGGCAGTTTTAGGTCCTTTCTGGGCTTGGTTATTTATCAATGAAAATCCACCATTTTCAGTAATTATTGGAGGTGTAATAATTATTTTTGCTGTATTTCTTCAATTTTACACACTTTTAATTGACCAAAAAAAAAATTAAAAAAATTGTTTTATATGATATGTTAAATCTCACGGGAGAGACTATTTTATAATAGCGCCGAAGGAGCAACCACCCCGGAAACTCTCAGGCAAAAGGACCGTACATATTAACTCTGGAAAGAGAATTATTCTCGCCGAAGGAGCAAATCTCTCAGGCACATAGACAGAGGGGGTCGAGAGTTAATATGAATGTAAAAAAAACAACACTATTTAATCTTCATAAAAAACATGGCGCGAAGTTTGTTAACTTTGCCGGTTATGAGATGCCAATTCAATATAAGGATGGAATTATTGCTGAGCATAATATGACAAGGAAAAAATCAGGAATTTTTGATGTTTCTCATATGGGACAACTATTTATTAAAGGTAAAGATGATCTAACTGAAAATTTGCAAAAAATCTTACCAACTGATCTTAAAAAATTATCTATTAATCAAAGTAAATATTCTTTTTTAATGAAAGAAAATGGTGGGATTTATGATGATTTAATTATAACAAAAATAGAAGATGGTTACATGATTATACTAAACGCTGCATGTAAAGAGAATGATTTATCAATTATAAAATCTAAACTTGATAGTAAATTTGAATTAATTTTAAGAGATGATTTATCTTTAGTTGCAATTCAAGGACCTGAATCAAAAGATATTTTAGAAAAAATAATTAAAGGTGTTAAAAAAATAAAATTTATGAATGGAAATAAATTTAGCTTTAACTCGGAAGATATTTATATAACTAGATCAGGATATACAGGAGAGGATGGCTTTGAAATATCAATAAAAAATAACTCAGTAAATAAGTTGGTGGAAAAGATGATTGAGCTTGGTTCAAACCTAATTGGGTTAGGTGCTCGTGACACTTTAAGACTTGAAGCAGGACTTTGCCTATATGGTCACGATATTAATGAAGAAACCAGTCCGATTGAAGCAAATTTAAAATGGGCAATTTCTAAAAATAGAATTAATGATGAATTTACTGGAGCTAAAGAAATAAAAAGACAATTTGATGAAGGTGTAAAAAAAATAAGGGTAGGAATTAAACCAGATAGCAGAGTTATAGCTAGAGAGTCTACAAAAATATTTGATGAAAAAAATAATCAAATAGGAAAAATAACTAGTGGAACATTTGGACCAAGTGTTAATGGTCCTATAGCAATGGGCTATGTTTCAAATTTATTTTCAAAATCAAATACAAAGGTATTTTTAGAAGTTAGAGGAAAAAAAATACCTGCGAGTATATGTGATTTGCCATTCTATAAAAAAAACTATGTGAAAGGAGAAGTTGATGTCAGAAGTTAAATTTTCAAAGGAACATGAATGGGTTACAGTTGCTGATGATATAGCTACGATTGGTATTACCAAACATGCTACAGAGCAATTAGGAGATATTGTTTTTACAGAGCTTCCAGATAAAGGATCAAATGTTGAAAAAGATAAAACTGCTGGTGTTGTAGAGTCCACAAAAGCCGCAAGCGATGTGTATACACCAATAAGTGGTGAAGTAGTGGATATTAATCAATCCATCGTGGATGATCCTTCAAAAATTAATTTAGATCCAGAAGGTTCAGCATGGTTTTTTAAATTAAAAATTAAAGATAAATCTGAAATTGATACTTTAATGAGTAGAGAAGAATATGAAAAATTTGCAAAGGAAAGTAGTAGCTAATGTTACATAATTCTCAAAAAGATTTTATTAGGAGACACATAGGTCCTAAGAAAAAAGATGAGCAAAAAATGCTAACTCAACTTGGATATAAATCTTTAAGCGAATTAATAGATAATACTGTACCAGAAAAAATTTTATTAAAAGATGTACTTAGTATAGGTGAGCCCAACTCAGAATATGAGGCTTTAAGAAAATTAAAAGCAATTTCTAAAAAAAATCAAATTTATTCTAATTTTATCGGAATGGGTTACTATGGTACTTATACCCCAAACGTAATTGTAAGAAATATTTTAGAAAATCCAGGATGGTATACTTCCTATACTCCTTATCAGGCTGAAGTTGCACAAGGAAGATTAGAAATGCTTTTAAACTTTCAACAAATGATTATTGATTTTACGGGAATGGATATCGCTAATGCTTCATTACTCGACGAAGGTACCGCTGCTGCTGAAGCGATGGGTTTAAGCCATAGGTTAAATAAAAAAGATAGCAAAATAGTTTTTGTTTCAAATGACTGTCATCCTCAAACTATTGATGTAATTAAAACAAGAGCAGAACCAATGGGATTAAAAGTGATAATTGGTAAAGACACTGACATAGATAAGATTTCCGAAGATATAATTTGCGGGATTCTTCAATATCCTGGAACACTAGGAGATATAAAAGATCCTAGCGAAAGTATTAGTAAAATTAAGAAAAAAAATGGAAAAGCAGTATTAGCGTGTGATCTGCTTGCTTTAGCGAAGTTAAAAACTCCTGCAGAGTTAGGAGCAGATATAGCAGTAGGAAATTCACAACGATTTGGAATCCCTATGGGCTATGGAGGACCACATGCTGCATTTTTTGCTACAAAAGATGAGTTTAAAAGATCAATGCCGGGTAGAATTATAGGAGTCTCGGTTGATAGACATGGCAACAAGGCTTATAGACTTGCCCTTCAGACAAGAGAACAACATATAAGAAGAGACAAGGCCACTAGTAATATTTGTACTGCTCAAGCTTTATTGGCAATTGTTTCAGCAGCTTATGCTATTTATCATGGACCTAATGGTATAAAAAAAATTTCAGAAAGAGTTTCTCAATTAGCAAATAATTTTGCCGATAAGATAAAAAAATCTGGTTATGAAATATATTCCAACAATTTTTTTGATACAGTTGTAATTAAAACAAAAGATAAAACAGAAAAAATATTTAAAAATGCTTTAGATCAAAAAGTAAATATTAGAAAAGTTAATTCAGAAATGTTAGCAGTTTCTTTTGATGAGAAGAAAAATGTTTATAGGGCTAACCAGCTATTGAAAATATTTAATTGCGCTGAATCAATAAAAGATAATCCAACCGAAAGCTTACCAAACTTGCCTAAGAATCTTTTAAGAACATCAAAGTATTTAGAGCACACAGTTTTCAATAGCTATCATTCCGAAACTGAAATGCTTAGGTATTTAAAAAGATTAGAGGACAAGGATATTGCGCTTAACCGTTCAATGATTGCTTTAGGATCATGTACAATGAAATTAAATGCAGTTGCAGAGATGATACCTATATCTTGGAGAGAATTTTCAGAACCACATCCTTTTGTACCAATTGAACAAATGGACGGTTTTAGAACACTTTTTACAGATTTAAAAAACTGGTTAAGATCTATTACAGGTTTTTCAGGTATTTCATTACAACCGAATGCTGGTGCTCAAGGAGAATATGCAGGCTTAATGGTTATAAGAAAATATCATATAGAAAGAGGTGAAAAAAATAGAAATGTTTGTTTAATCCCAAGCTCTGCACATGGCACAAATCCTGCTAGTGCTCAAATGGTTGGAATGAAAGTTGTTGTAGTTAATTGTGATAAAGAAGGCAATGTTGATTTTGAAGATTTAAAAAAGAAATCAGAACTTCATTCAGAAAATCTCGGCGCTCTTATGGTAACTTATCCATCTACGCATGGAGTATTCGAAGAAAAAATATCCGATATTTGTGATTTGATCCATAAACATGGCGGACAAGTATATATGGATGGCGCAAATTTAAATGCACTTGTTGGAATAGCAAAACCTGGAAATTTTGGACCAGATGTTTGTCACATAAATTTACATAAAACATTCTGTATACCACATGGAGGAGGTGGACCAGGTATGGGACCAATTGCATGTAAAAAACATTTAGAAATTTACCTACCTAAACATCCAGTTGTTGAAGATTGTGGGCCAACTACAGGTATAGGCCCAGTTTCTGCTGCACCATGGGGAAGTTCAAGTATTTTGTCAATATCTTGGATGTATATAAAGATGATGGGATCTGAAGGATTAAAATTAGCAACACAAATTGCAATATTAAATGCAAATTATATTGCATATAGATTAAAAAATCATTTTCCAATTTTATACAAAGGAAGTAAAGGCAATGTAGCCCACGAGTGTATTATAGATATTAGAACGATTAAGAGCGAAACTGGAATTACAGAAGAAGATATTGCAAAAAGATTAATTGATTTCGGATTTCATGCTCCCACAATGTCTTGGCCAGTTCCAGGAACTATGATGATAGAGCCAACTGAAAGTGAAAGTTTAAAAGAATTAGATAGATTTTGCGATACTTTAATAAAGATTAAGTCTGAAATTGATAACATTAAATCAGGAAAGTTTGATAAAATTGATAATCCTATAAAGAATGCACCACATACTGATTTAGAGTTAGCCTCAAATGAATGGATGCATAAATACACTAGAGAAGAAGCGGCTTATCCTTCTGAGTTTTTAAAATCTAATAAATTTTGGCCACCAGTTGCCAGAGTCGATAATGTGTATGGTGACAAAAATCTTTTTTGTACTTGTCCAAGTATGGATGAATTTAAAGAAGATGCAGCTTAATTATTAATGAAAATTGCCGTAATTGGATCAGGGATTTCCGGTTTAAGTGCGGCGTATTTTTTATCCAAAAATCATAAAGTAGATTTATTTGAAAAAGATGATCATTTTGGAGGACATTCATATACAGTTGATGTTGAATATGAAAAAAATAGAAAAATATCTGTAGATATAGGTTTTATAGTATTTAATCATGAGACCTATCCAAATTTAATCAGTTTTTTTAAAGAAAATAAAATTGATATAGAGAAAAGCAATATGAGTTTTTCCGTTTCAGTACATGATACAAAAATTGAATATTGTGGAAATGGACTAAATGGAATTTTCGCAAACAAGAATAATTTGTTTAACATTAAATTTTTAAAAATGTTTTATGATATTTTAAAATTTTATAAAAAAAGTTCAAATTTAAAAAATTTAGATAGCAAAGAAACATTAGAAAATTATTTAAAAAAACAAAATCTTTCAAAATTTTTTATTAACTATCATTTAATTCCAATGGTTTCAGCAATTTGGTCTATGCCGCCACAAGAGTCCGGTACAATGCCATTAAAGTTTTTTTTGAATTTTTTTCAAAATCATGGACTATTTAAACTAAAGGATAGACCTCAATGGTATACTGTTAAAAATAGGAGCAGAACATATGTTAATAAAATTTTAAGTAAAATTAGTGGAGAATATTATAAAAATTATAAAATCAACAAAGTAAAGAGAGAGTCAAATAGTGTAAAAGTTTATTATGGAGATCGAAGCGAATTTTTTGACTATGAAAAAATAGTTTTAGCAGTTCATGCAGATGATGCACTTTCTATTATTGAAAACCCACTAAAGGAAGAAAGTGAAATTCTTTCAAATTTTAACTATAAAAAAAATCTTGCAGTGATTCATACTGACGAATTATCAATGCCAAAAAATAAAAAAGTATGGTCATCATGGAATTCAAAGATAGATCAAAAAGATGCCAAAAATAATTCGGTGACATATTGGTTAAATCTTCTTCAAAATTTAAACATAAATAAAAATATTTTTTTAACTTTAAATCCTTTTTTTAAAATAGACGAGAATAAAATAATTAAAAAAGTTCATTTTACCCACCCATATTTTAATCAAGAAACTTTAATTAATCAGAAAAAACTAAACTTAATACAAAATAAAAAAAGCATACTTTTTTGTGGTAGTTATTTTGGTTATGGTTTTCATGAAGATGGAATAAAATCATCTATAGAAATGGTTAAACATATAAATGATTAAAGAATCTTTTATTTATACTGGTCAGGTAATTCACAAAAGATTCAAACCAAAAGAACATTCTTTTAAGTACAATGTATTTTCACTTTTTATTGATCTTTCAGAAATAGAAGAAATAGAAAAAAAAATACCCTTTTTTTCATATAATAAAATCAATTTAATAAGTTTTTTCGACAATGACCACGGTGATAGGGACGGTTCTTCTTTAAAATATTGGGTTAAAAGAAATTTAAATTCTCTAGGCATAGACACAAATGAAATAAAAATAAAACTTTTATGTTATCCAAGGATTTTAGGCTATGTTTTTAATCCTCTAAGTATTTTTTTCGTTTATAAGAGAAATTCATCCTTGTTAGCAATTCTTTATGAAGTTAAAAATACATTTGGTGAGCAACACACATATGTTTTCAAAGTTGATGCTAATAATAAACTAATCAAAAATCATTGCGCAAAAAAATTTTATGTATCACCTTTTATGGATTTATCTTCAGAATATTTTTTTAAAGTTTTAGAGCCAGGAAATAAACTATCTGTAATTATTGATCAAAGAGACCAGACAGGGAAACTTTTGTATGCATCTCAAGATGGAACAAGGTCCGAATTATCTGCCAAAAACCTATTTTTTTCCTATTTAAAACACCCTTTGATGACTTTTAAAATCATTGCCGCGATACATTTTGAAGCATTAAGATTATGGATTAAAGGAATTAACTTAGTTAAGAAAAAGTTAAATATAAAAAATAATATAACTATCGAGAATAGATAATGATAAGCAACTTTGCAGACAAAATAGTCTTTGGAGCCCTTAAAAATATAAAACAAGGCAGAATTTATTTAACTAATTTTAATGGAGACAAATATACTTTTGGAAAAGAAAATGAAATTTTAAAAGTGAATATTAAGATTAATAAACCAGGTTTTACACTCGACGTTATTAATAAGGGTAGCATTGGTATGGCAGAGGCATATATGCGTGGAGATTTTGAGACTGACAATTTATCTAATTTAATTGAGATCACAGCCAGAAATATAAAATTGATACATAGATTTTCAGGTTTATTAGATTTTCCAGTTATTAATTTTATCAAAAATACTTTTTTGAAAAATACTAAAAAAAGAAGCAAAAAAAATATTTCTAAGCATTATGATTTAGGAAATGATTTTTTTTCTTTATGGCTAGACAAAACTTTAACTTACTCTAGTGCAATATTTGATAATGATAAACAAAATCTACATGAAGCTCAAAATAATAAATACCAAAAATTAATTAACCTTTTAAAACCAAAAGAAAATAGCAAAGTTTTAGAAATAGGTTGTGGATGGGGAGGATTTGCAGAATATTTGGGTAAAAATTATAATGTCAAGCTAGACTGTATTACAATATCACAAAAACAATTTGAGTATGCCAAAGAAAGAATTCACAAAGCCGGTCTTAATGAAAAAATAAATATACAAATAAAGGATTATAGAGATTTAAAAGGAAAATATAATTCAATTGCATCAATAGAAATGATAGAAGCTGTAGGACAAAAATATCTAGAAAGCTACTTTAAAACTATTAAAAATAACCTTTCCGAAAATGGCAAAGTAGGTATTCAAGCCATTACAATAGACGATAGTTTGTTTGATAGATATAGAACTAAACAAGATTTTATTCAAAAATATATTTTTCCTGGTGGTTTTTTACCATCAAAAAAAAGTTTATTTAACTATGCTGATTTAAACGGTTTAAAATTTAATGAATTTAATTCATATGCAAATCATTATTCTGAAACATTGATAATTTGGAGAAAAGAATTTAATAAAAAGTGGGATTTAATTAAAAATCAAGGTTTTGATGTAACATTTAAAAAAATGTGGGAATTTTATCTTTCATACTGTGAAGCAGGATTTAAATCTAAAAATATAGATTTAATACAATTTTCGATGTGTAATAAATGAAAAGAGTAAAATTTATATTTGCTTTAGTTACTTTAATTTTGTTAACTAGTTGTACAGTAAATGATATGAAACCAATTGATTTTAAAGACCAAAAACCCCGACTAATTATCGAAGAATATTTATCAGGAAATGTAAAAGCTTGGGGAATCTTGCAAAACAGATCAGGAAAAGTTACAAGGCAGTTTTCTGCTGATTTAAATGGCAAATGGGATGGAAAGCAATTAATTCTTGATGAAAAATTTGTCTGGAATGATGGTGAAATCCAAAATCGACAATGGAAAATTAATAAAATTGACGAACATCACTATGAGGGAACGGCAGAAGATGTTGTTGGCAAAGCTAAAGGATATTCTTATGGCCCAGCATTTAAATTTGAATATGTTTTATTAGTGCCTGTTAAAGGAAAAGAAATCAAAATTACTTTTGATGACTGGATATTTAAACAAGATGAAAAAATTGCAATTAATAGAGCAACTATGAGTAAATTTCGAATTAAAGTCGCTGAACTTACAGTATTTTTTGTAAAAGAATAATTATTAATACTTTATTCTTTTCATTCCTTTTTCTACTAATTTAAAATAAATCCAATTTGGAAGTATTTGCAATATTTTCATTATAAACGTAAAACTTTTTGGAAAATGAATTTCGAAAGCATTTTTTTTTACTAATCCGTTATAAATTTCTTCAGCTGCAAATTCTGGAGTTTTGATCATTGGCATTGGAAAATCATTTTGATCCGTCATTGGGGTTTTAATAAAACCAGGACTTATAAGAGATACTCTGACATTTTTTCTTTTCATGTCAAAATTTAGACTTTCAGTAAAGCTTGTTAAGGCCGATTTAGAAGCACAATATGCGCCACCAGCGGGCAATCCTCTATATCCAGCAACGGATGATACAATTGAAATTTGTCCAGATTTTCTTTCTTTATAATATTTATAAACAGCGTTAACAGAATTTATCGTACCAAAAAAATTTACTTCCATTATTTGTCTTACTTTATTTAAGTCTAGTGATTTTTCAGATTTTGGATCATGTATTCCTGTACTAAAAACTGATATATCAACATTTTTAAATTTTTCTTTAATGCTGTTAAACACTAATTCACATTTCTTACTGTCAGTTACATCAAGTGGATAAGGAAAAATATCATTATAAGTTTTAGCAATTTCATTTAATAAATTTTCTCTTCTAGCAGAAATTGCAACCTTCCAACCTTTCTTTGCAAATTTAATTGCTAAAGCTTTACCTATGCCGCTACTTGCACCCGTTATCCAAATTACTTTATCTACCATAATCAAATGATATATATATTATTATGTTAAAAAATAAATTTTTATCTTTTTTTATTTTTGCATTAATCACGTATTCAGCATCTTTTATTGGTAGCATAGCGACAATAACGTACAAGGAACCATGGTATTCAACATTAACTAAAGCGAGTTTTAATCCTCCGGACTGGTTATTTGCTCCTGTTTGGACTACCTTGTATTTATTTATGACTATAGCAATTTGGTCTGCATGGCATAAAAATTACAAAGATGTAAATTTAGTTTTTTACTACCTAATACACTTATGTTTTAATACAACTTGGAGTATTATATTTTTTGTATTTCACAATATTTTTTTAGCACTAATCAATCTTATAATTATCATTTTGTTTATTATGTTTTTAATGATGAGATTTAAAAAAATTAGCACTTTAAGTTTTATTTTGATGATTCCTTATTTACTTTGGTGTGCTTATGCACTAATTCTAAATTCAAGCTTATTAATTTTGAACTAAATATGGACGATATAGTAATAGTTGGTGGTGGAATAATAGGAGCTGCAACAGCTTATTTTTTATCGAAAGAGGGTAGAAAAGTTAAAGTTATAGAAAGAGATCCTACTTATAAAAAAGCATCATTTCCATTATCTTTAGGAGGATTTAGAAGACAATTTTATCAAAAAGAAAACATTCTTCTAGGTAAATTTGCAAGAGAATTTATTTCTCAAATACCAGAAATCTTAAAAACTAAAAAAAATCCTAACCCTACAGCAAGCATAGTACCAAACGGATATTTACTAATGTTTGGACCCGAACATGCCGAAGAACAATACAGAGCTTTAGAAAATCATAGAGCTTGTGATGCTGGAACTAAAAATATTAAAGGTTCTGAATTATCAAATATTTTTCCCTATATTAATAACGAAGGAATTGAAACGGCAACATATACAGACAATAAGAGCGAAGGATGGATTGATCCATTTATGTTTCATGGTGCTTTAAAGAGTAAAGCAATTGAATTAGGTGCTGAATTTATAAAAGGCGAAGTTAAAAGTATTTCTGAAATTAAAGCGAAAATAATAGTCTCAGCTGCTGGATGTTGGACTAAAGAACTACTTAATGATATCCCTGTGGTGCCACAAAAGCATACAGTTTTTAGAGTTAAGTGCCCAAAACATATTCCAGAAATGCCGTTAACTGGAGATTTAACGACGGGAGTCTATTGGAGACCAGAAGGTAAAGAATATCTTGCTGGTTCACCGATATCTGTATTTGATGCAAAAGACCTTGAACCTGCATGGAATGATTTTGAGGAATTAGTTTGGCCAGCACTTGCAAAAAGAATTCCAGCTTTTGAAGAACTAAAATTAACTGGAGGTTGGGCAGGATATTATGATTGTAACAAGTTGGATAATAATGCTGTTGTAGGAAAACACCCTAAGTATGATAATGTTTACATGGCCTCTGGATTTACTGGCAGAGGTTTAATGCAAGCTCCAGGAATTGGAAGGGCTTTAACAGAATTAATTACAACTGGATCTTATCAGTCAATAGATATTAGTGTTTTTGCTGTAGAAAGAGTTCTTAAAAGCAGTGCTAGACCAGAACCTTACGTATTATAGTATTTAAATATTAAGCTCTTTTAACTTCTGCACTATCTTTATTTGTATCAACTTCAGTTTTAAACATATTAGAGATTTTTTGAACTTCTACTGAAGAAACTTTATATTCAGCACACTTAGTCTCTTCATCTTTTCCATGTCCAGTTACCATATTTACCATGTGTTCTGGGAAATGGAAGGTGGTAAACACCACTCCTTCTTTAACTTTGTCTGTAACCTCAACTTTTAAAGAAACTTCACCTCTACCAGAGTAGAGTCTTGCGACATCTCCAGTGTTTAATTCTCTCTTATTTGCATCTATTGGATGAATTAACAAAATATCTTCATCTACTATTTCAATATTACTAGTTCTACGTGTCATAGTTGCAGCATTATAGTGTTGTAATACTCTACTTGTCGTTAATATAAGTGGATAGTCTTTTTTATTCTTTTCTACTTCACTACTTTCTTTCCAATCAAAATATTTAATTCTTCCTTTTCCTAATTTAAATTCTTTTTCATGTAATATTTTTGTATCAGTTCCATCTTCTTTTACAGGCCATTGTAATCCTAGCTTACCAAGTCTTTCTCTTGTTATACCTTTGAAGAAAGGGACTATGTCTGCAATTTCAGCTAGTACTTGATCAGCATCGTATGTTGGTTGATCATAACCAAGTTTTTTCATCATATCAGTTACTATTACACCATCAGGTTTTGTTCCCGGAAGAGGCTCTGCAGCTTTATTAACTCTTTGAACTCTTCTTTCAGTATTTGTAAAGGTACCGTCTTTTTCTAAGAAAGTAGTTCCCGGCAAAACTACGTCAGCATGTTTTGCTGTTTCGCTCATAAAAATTTCTTGAACTACTAGTAAATCTAATGCATTCATTGCTTGAGCAACATGAGCACTATTAGGGTCTGTTTGCACAACATCTTCACCAATGATCCATAAAGCTTTTACTTCTTTATTTATTGCACCGTCAAATATTTCAGGTATTTTTAATCCAGCTTTTGTTGGATGAACAACTCCGTATTTTTCAGTATAAAAATCTTGAATTTTTTTGTCAGCAACGGGAAAATAACCTGCTCCTTGATGTGGTTGACACCCCATGTCGGCAGCACCTTGTACATTATTTTGACCTCTTAATGGATTAACCCCAACTCCTTTTCTTCCTATATTTCCAGTTATCATTGCCAAGTCAGCAATTAACATAACTGTTTTTGATCCTTGTTCGTGTTCAGTAACACCAAGACCGTGAAACTCCATTGAATTTTTTGCGGTTGCATAAGCAATTGCTGCTTCCTTAACTTGTTGTTTGTCCACTCCAGCTACTTTGGCTAATTGATTTATATCTAATTTTTTTATTCCATTGACAAAATTTTCAAAACCTTCTGTTCTGCTTAAAATAAAATCTTCTTTATATAGTTTAGATGTTACAATGTAGTAAAGCATCATATTTAAAACAGCGACGTTAGTTCCTGGTCTTAATCTAATATGATAATCAGCAAGCTTAGCAATATCTGTCGTAATAGGATCTAATACAATAAGTTTTTTACCTTTCATTACTTGTTGTTTAATTTTTGCTCCTGTAACTGGGTGAGCATTTGTTGGATTTGCTCCAATAACTAAGAAAAGATCTGCGTGATAAATATCCTCAGTAGAGTTTGTTGCAGCTCCAGTACCAAAAGTCTGTTGCATGCCCCATGCTGTTGGCGAATGACAAATCCTTGCACAACAATCAATATTATTCGTTCCAATTACTGCTCTAATCATTTTTTGGAATACATAATTTTCTTCATTTGTGCATCTTGCAGATGAAATGCCAGCTACTGCATCTGGACCATTTTCTTTAACTATTTTATTGAGTTTATTTTTTATATAATCATATGCTTCATCCCAAGAAGCTTCTTCGAATTTACCATTTCTTTTAATTAATGGTGATCTTAATCGATCTTTATGATCATAAAAACCAAATGCGTATCTTCCTTTTAAACAAGTATGCCCAGCATTTACCTCTGTTTCCTTAGGAGTATCTATAGAAACTACTTTGCCATCTTTAATTGAAGCTTCTAAGTTACAACCTACACCGCAATAAGAACAAGTTGTTCTTACTTTTTCATCATAGTCTGCTGATTTGGATGCAAATACATCTGAAATTGCATCAGTAGGACATGTGTGCGCACATGCTCCACATGAAACACAAGATGAGTCTCCAAATAACATGTTATTATCTGTTGTTATTCTTGACTCAAAACCTCTACCACTCATTGTAAGAACAAATGATCCTTGAATTTCGTCACATGCCCTTACACATCTACCACAATTTATACAATTATCTAAATTCATTCGCATATAAGAATGCGAAGTATCTTTTGGAATACCTTTATTTTGTTTGGGATTATTGTATCTGTGATCTTTAATTCCAAGATCATTTGCAACAGTTTGTAATTCACAATTATTATTAACTTCACATGTCTCACATTCCATTGGATGATCCGTTAAAACTAATTCTACAATATTTTTTCTTAAATTTTTTAGGTCCTCATTGTTTGTGAAAATATGTTGATTTTCACCCACAGGAGTATGGCAAGATGCTACTACTTTTGTTGGTCCGTCTTTTTCTAAAGCAACTTCTACTGAACAAACTCTACAAGCACCATATGGTGCCAAATTTGGATCGTCACATAAAGTTGGAACTTTTTTTTCTCCTATGTAACTTTTTACAAATTTTAAAATTGAAGTATGTTTAGGTCCTATTTCATAGGGTTTTCCATCAATATATGCAATTTTTCTTTTTTCTGAGCTCATTAGTTTTATTAAACTATATCACCTTTCATTTCATCACCAAAATACTTTAAGATATTCATAATTGGCGTTGGAATCGCACCACAAAGTGCACATAAACATCCTTTTTTCATAGTAACAAGAAGTTCATTTAACAATTTTAAAGGTATTTTTGCAGATTTATTTTTTACTTGGTCAAACATTTCTTTACCTCTGTATGATCCGAGTCTTCCCGGAAAACATTTGCCACACGATTCTTCCGCTGTAAATTCAAAAAGATGATGAATATAATCTACCATACTAAAATTTTCTGGAATGCTCACAACGCTTGCATGACCAAGCATAAAACCCGCATTTGTAAATTCTTGGAAATCTAAATTTAGTTTATCTATTTCTTTAATTGGCACAACACCACCCAAAGGTCCCCCAATTTGAAATGCTTTAACCGGTTCTTTTAATCCACCACCAATCTCGTAAAATACTTTTTTCATTGATGTGCCCATATCAATTTCATAAACACCAGGTTTATTAAAAAAACTATCTAGGCAAACAAGTTTTGTGCCTGCAGATTTTTTATTTCCAACTGAAGCAAATTTTTCTGCACCATTTATCAAAATTCCACTTGCTGCAGCAAGCGTTTCTACATTGTTTACTACAGTAGGTTTTTTATATAATCCTTCAGTTACTGGAAAAGGAGGTCTCACGTCTACTTCTGCTCTTCTACCTTCTATAGATGCTATTAACGCCGTTTCTTCTCCACAGATATATGCACCTTGTCCTATACATATATTTAAATCAAATGAAAAATTAGATCCTAAAATATTTTTGCCTAGCAATCCTGCTTTTTTTAATGAATTAATACTTCCGTTTAAAGCTTCAATAGATTTTGGATATTCGCCTCTAATGTAAAGCACACCTTCGTCTCCTCCAATAACATATCCACAAACTACCATACCAAAAATAACCTTGAGAGGTTGGTCTTCTAATAAATATCTATCAGAAAAAGCCCCAGAATCCCCTTCATCTGCATTACAAATTACATACTTTTTATCTGATTTTGTTTTGCTGCAAAAATCCCATTTCATTCCTGTTGGAAAACCAGCACCACCTCTTCCTGTAAGATTGGAAGATAACAATAATTTGATTATTTCTTTTTTATCAGTTTTTAAAATATTATTTAAATTATCTTTAAACTTTTCAAGATCAGATAATTTATCATCCATTAAAAAACTTGTTGTAGCAAAACTTTTTGAAAAAAACTTTTCTTGAATTATTTCTTCACCTTTTATAATTTTGTCTATTTCGTTAATATCCTTACCAGCATAATTTTCTCCATCGTAGTGAAAAGCGTGATTTTCATAACAATAACCTAAACAAAACATTTCACCCACCTTATCTTTGCCAAGTTTTTCTTGTAATTTTTTTTTTAATCCATCCTGTGATCCTGCACACATACATGCACTTCCATTACAAACAAAAGCTTTTTTTGCTCTATGTTCTGGTCGTAAAAATTCATAAAAACTTTCAGCTCCGTATATAGTTGAAACTCCAACATGATATTTTTCAGCTATCTCCTTTAAACCATCTTCATTTTTTGAATTTAAAGATCTTTCGGAAAGTTTTTGAAAAAGGTTATCTTTCAAACCTATTCTTCCGGATAATTTACTAATATTTTTTGACATTTAATCTTTAAATATAATTCTTTCTTTATTTGTATATATATTAAAACTTTCTTTTTTTACAAACCCCAACAACGTCATACCAAAGCGTTTTGCTAAATCTACAGCAAGACTTGTAGGAGCTCCTACACCTGCCATAATACCTATATTTGACATTAATCCTTTTTGAATAAGTTCAAAATTTAATCTACCTGAACATGCAATAAATTGAGAATGATTATCAATTAGTTTATTTTTCTGAACATGACCTATTAATTTATCTAGAGCATTATGTCTTCCCACATCTTCTCTAGTAGCAATTACTTTTCCACTTTTATCAATTAGCGCACTAGCGTGAATCCCGCCTGTTTTTGAAAATTCAGACTGTTCATTAATTAATAATTTTGGTGAATTTAAAATTACTTTTTTACTTATTTTTGGAAATGATAAATCTAGTTTATTACTTTTAATTATTTCTAATGAATCTAAAGATGTTTTTCCACAAACACCACAAGAAGAATTAGTTAAAAAATTTCTTTTTAACTTTCCTATATCGATATTTTTTATATCATTTATTGTTGCTTCAATTTTGTTTTGAAGGTTATAATCTCCAACAATTTCACCCTTTTTTTCAATTTTTTTAATTTGTTCAATATTATCAACAATTTTTTCATTATATAAAAATCCAGCTATAAGATCTTCATCATTTCCTGGAGTTCTCATTGTTATAGATATATTCTCTGTTTGCCACTTTCCACTTTTCTTAAATTTAAGAATCATTTCTAAAGGCTCTTCAATTGATACAGAGTCTTTTATTTCTTCTGTATTATTATTTTTAAGTTTAATTACTTTATACTTTATGTCCATTTATAAAGGATATTTCTTTTTTAAAATAAGTCGATTTAAAATTATTCCAAAAATTAAAATTATTATTGAACCAATTAATATTGGATTTATTAGATAATCTAAAGACACACTTCCAATAATTACTATCACGGGATTACCCCCGGCCGGAGGATGAGTTACATTTAAAGCTATCATTAAGCTTACACCCAATCCTACCGCAAAAGGTATTAGAATGTACAGAGGTAAAGGAATAAAATTTAAACAAATTATACCTGTTAATGACGTTAAAAGATGTCCAAAAAAAATATTTTTTGGCTGCGCGAATGGACTTTCGGGATATCCATACAACAAAACCATAGAAGATCCAAAAGAAGCTATTAAAAAAACACCAAGTGTTGTTTTATATGTAAGAAAGGTTAGCATTCCAATTGTAATCATCGAAAATAAACCAGCTAATATCGATTTTTTTAAATTTATCATAAACATTTCATTTTTTTAAGGCTTTAGATAAAGTTTTGAAGGGTAATTTTAAACATTCTTTTCTTACAATATTTTTTTTTTTAAACAGTTTTTTAAAAACCGACCATTCTTTAGGAAAAGTAAAATTTTCTTTTTCAAAAAAGTTTTCAGTAATTTTAATTAAATTTTTTAAGCTTTCTGTAGATTTATTTATAGCATTTCTTGATAGCAAACTTACTGCCGCTTGGCAGTATACACATGATTTACATTGGTAACCAAATTCTTTTATTATATTTTTTTTAATTACAAGACTAACTTGCATTGTGTCGCCACACATAGCATTTTTATGTCTAGAGGAATGAGTATGATTAATAACTACCTTATTATTTTCAGTATTCGATGCTATTTCTAAAATTTCTAAATCCATTTATAATTGTTTAATTAACAAATTAATGATTTATATTTGTTTTAATGAATGAAAACAAGATTTTACCAACAATTTTAGCTGGCGGAAAATCAAGCAGATTTGGATCAGACAAATCAATGGCTATTTTAGGAGATAAAAAAATTTTAGATTATACAATAGATAAAATAGAAAAAAATTTTTCAGAAATTTTAATAGTTACAAATAATAATAAACTTTTAATTAATAATAAAAAAATTAATATTGTTAAAGATTGTTTGTCAGGTCAACTAGGACCTTTGGTAGGAGTTTTAACAGCTTTTAAATGGATCAAGAAAAATAAAAAAAAATATAATTGGGTAGCTACATTTCCATGTGATAGTCCATTTTTTGATAATATAATTTTTGATCATTTGAAAGAAAGCTCAAAAGACAAAATAAATAAAATATTTTTTTTCAAAACTGGAGATAAAAGACACAATATATTTGGTTTATGGTCAACAAAACTAGAAAACAATTTAGAAAATGATTTAAATAAAAATCATAGAAAAGTAGAAACTTGGGCAAATAAAATTGGGATAAAGGAAGTAAAAATTGATAAAGAAAAAAATGAAAGTTTTTTAAATATAAATACGATAGAAGATTATGAAAAAGCTAAAGAAAAAATAAAACAAAAATAAAATGATTTCATATAATAAAGCATTGAAAATAATAAAGAAAAGTAAAATTAGTTTTAAATCTGAAAAAATACGATCAGAATCATCAGTCGGAAGAATATGTTCTAAAAATATTTATTCTCCATACAACTATCCAGCCGCAAACAACACGGCATTTGATGGGTTTGCAATAAATTCTAAAGAAACTTTTAATTTAAAAAAAAATAAAAGTAAAAAATTTAAAATACTTAAAACTATAGCAGCAGGGGACAATCCAAATATTAAAAAAATAAAAAAATTTTCTGCAGTAGAGGTTATGACGGGTGCATTGATCATTAAACCTTTTAATACAGTTATACCCATCGAAAAAGTGATTTTTTATCCTTCAAAAAAAAAACCTCAATATATTATTTTAGATAAAAAAATAAAAAAAAATGAACACATAAGATTTTTAGGATCAGATTATAAAAAAGGAGATAAAGTAATTAACAAAGGTCAGTTAATAGAACCTAAACACATTTTAGCTTTTAAAACTCTTGGTATAAATAAGGTTTTAGTGAAAAAAATTCCTAAAATAATTTTTTACTCAACAGGAAATGAAATATCTAATAAAAAAAATATTCCTTCTTGGAAAGTAAGAAATTCAAATAGTTACTATCTAAAATCATATTTAAAAAATTTTCCAATTAGTTTTGAAGAAAAGAGAATTTTAAGGGATAATGATAAAAAAAAATTTTTTAAAGAAATTAAAAAAAATTTAAAAAATAATACAGATATCATAGTTACGTCAGGAGCTGTATCAGCTGGAAAATTTGATTTTATTCCAAGTGAAATTAAAAAATTCAAACCAATTAATTTTTTTAAAGGATCTTTAATTAGACCAGGTAAACCAATTTTGTTTGCGAAATTAAAAAAACATAAAGTTTTTTTTGGTTTGCCTGGTAATCCTATTTCATCAGCAGCTTGCTTTAGATTTTTTGTTTATCCATTTATTAGATATTCTTTAGGTATGAATAATGAAAAATATATTCAAGCAAAACTTATACAAAAATATGTAAAGAATAGAAATATCACAAGATTTATAAAAGGTTATATATTACATAATTCCAAAGGTTACTCAGAGTTTAAAGTTTTAAAAGGACAAGAGTCTTTTAGAATTTCCCCTTTTACGAAATCCAATGCTTGGGGTTTATTTAAAGACAAAAAATCAATATTTAATAAAGGTGATTTAATTAGTTGTTTTAATGCATAGTTTTTATTAAATTTTGTTGTTAAAATTATTATAAATATTAATAATCTAGAATGTTTCAAATTAAAGACCACAAATTAGCAGTTACAATAATTCTTTTGGCTGGAATTTTTTGGTCATTTGGCCCTTATGTAGTTAGACATATAGACCAAGCACAAAATGTTCCGTGGCAATATTTATTTACTAGAGGAATAGTAATTTTTATTTTATTGAATTTGTTTCTTTTTTTTGAAGAGGGAAAATATTTTTATAAAAATTATTTTAAGGTTGGTATTTCAGGAATAGTTGGAGGAATAGGCCTAGGAATTGCAATGACAACATTCATATGGTCAATAACCAATACCACGGCTGCAATAACTCTTTTGTGTTTGGCAGCCATGCCTTTTATTACAGCTCTTTTGGGTTTTTTATTTTTAAAAGAAGAAATATCAATAAATGTGTGGATATCTATATTAATGGCCACTTTTGGAATTGGAATTATGGCTATGGAAACAACTGGATCAAATTCTTTCTTAGGATTATTATTTGGTTTGGCTTCAGCTTTAGGATTTTCTGTATTTTCAGTTTCTCTGCGATGGAGAAAAGAAACACCAAAATTTACTACCGTTGCTATTGCTGGTTTATTTTGCTGTCTGCTTTCATTCATAATGATGGAGCATAACAATCAGCCATTACTTTCATCAAATAAAAATGAAGCTCTTTTTGCAACGCATGGAACTTTAGTTTGTTTAGGGTTAATATTATACTCAATGGGCTCAAAGGTAATTCCTGCTGCAGAATTAACTTTATTATCATTAACAGAGATAATAGGTGGAATTTTTTGGGTATGGCTACCTATCTTAGGAATAAATGAAATTCCATCTAGTAATACAATTGTCGGGGGCTTTTTAATTTTTATGTCTATTGTCTATTATAGTATGATTATACAAGATAATAAGAGATTTATAGGTCTTAACTAATAAATGAACTCAAGTGTTATTGTTAGCAGCTGGAATGAGTGGGATCCTCTAAAACATGTGATTGTTGGAAAAGCTGATGGCTGCTGTATACCCGCTCCTGAACCGGCTTTAGATGCAAAGGTTCCAGAAGACTCTGATATGAGAGGTCAGTATGGCCCAAGAACAAAAGATTCCGTAGATAAAGCAAATGAACTTTTAGATAATTTTGCAAACATGTTACTTAAAAAGGGCATCAAAGTAGACAGACCTCAACCATTAAATTTTAATCAAAAAATATCAACTCCGGATTGGAAAGCTGAAAGCATGTTTGGCTGTATGCCAGCAAGAGATGTAATTTTAACAGTTGGAAATGAAATGTTAGAAGCAACTATGAGTTATAGATGTAGATGGTTTGAATATTTAAACTACAGACCTCTTCTTCAAAAATACTATAATTCAGATCCTAACATGAGACATGAATCGGCCCCCAAACCAAGACTAACCGATGCTGATTATAGACAAGATTATTTATCAGATAAAATAGGAGTTCACAAAAGACTTGAATGGACAGCAAAGAAATTTTTTGTAACAACCGAAGAAGAAGTTTTATTTGATGCGGCTGACGTTTTAAGATTTGGCAAAGATTTAATTGTTCAGCACGGATTTACTACCAACTTAAAAGGAATAGATTGGTTAAGAAGACATTATAAAAAACATAGAGTGCACGCTGTTAATTTTCCTGGAGACCCATATCCTATTCATATTGATGCAACTTTTACACCTATTAAAGAAGGATTAATTATTAATAATCCTCAAAGAAGATTACCAAAAGAGCAAAGAAAAATTTTTGAAGACAATGACTGGGAAATTATTGATGCTGCACAGCCAGCTCATAATTCACCACCACCACTTTGTTATTCGAGTGTCTGGCTGTCTATGAATGTTTTAGTTATTGATCCAAAAACAGTATGTGTTGAAAAAAGTGAAGTCTATCAGCAAGAACAGCTAGATAAATTAGGTATGGAAGTTATTCCAGTAGATCTACGTGATGCCTATGCATTTGGCGGAGGATTACATTGCTGTACTGCTGACGTATATAGAGAAGGAAATTGTGAAGATTATTTTCCAAATCAATGATATAATATTATCGAATCAACGAAAGAGGAAATATGGAAACGATAATTGCAGTTGCTGTTTTAGTTTGGGCTTATAATACTTTTTTAAGCTAAGATTAAAATATTATATTATATTATATTATAATTAGTTTGGGTTTTTTTTTAGAAACTCAATGTATTCTATTACTTCGTTAAATTTTTCATCGTTAATATTTTTATAACTATCATTAAATTTACTTTTTACACAAATAGCTACATGTGCATAAGGATTGCGTCCTTTAGGGTGATTTGGATGCTCTGGTAGTTGGCCCTGTAAATAATCACCAGCTTCCTGAATGATTTTCCAGAGTTTACTTGCGTTTTCTTTATTCATAGTCAACGAAATTTTTTTTTATCTCAAAAAGTTTTAGTTCTGGTTCTAGTTTTATCTAAAATATATCTAGTCGTATATCTAGTTTGTATTTAGTTTTTTCTGGTTTTATCTATTTCAAAATTTTCAAGTCTCGAAGTTAAATCTTTTTTAATTTCTGGCTCGATTGAGGTATTTAATTTTTTTTCATATTCTCTTTTTTTTAGCTTTTCTTCCTTTAACAATTCAAGGTTTTCTTGCAATCTTTTTTCATTGTCAAATTTTTCTTCCCATTCTTTTATTTTTTGTGTTTCTATATCCTTAATTTTTTGCTCCTCTAAATTCTTAATTTTTTGTTCTCTATATTTCCTTCTATATTCTTTTTGTTCTTTTAATTTTTGATCTTCTTCTCTTACTTTCAGATCAACATTTTTTCTATTTATTTCGTCTTCTTTTCTTTTAAATTCTTTTTCTTTAAGTCTTTGTTCTTTCGCTATTATACGAAGTTCTTCATCTTTTTCATTTAATTCTTGTTCTCTTTTATTTATTTTTTGCTCTCTTATTGTTTGTTCATCATCTTTTAATTTTCTTTGTTTATCTTTTAATTTTTGTTCTTCTTCTTTTAATTTTAGTTTTTCGCGATCTTTTATAATTTGTTCCTCTCTTTGTTTAAGTTCTTTTTTTTCTCCTATTTTTTCTAATTTAATTTTCTCTAATTTTTTAATTTTTTGTCTTTTTTTATAACTTTCATAAGCCGAACTAAGAGATTGGCCAGTAAAATTTGCTAGTCTAGTTAGACCTTCTAAACTTTTTTTTCTATTTTTTATTTTTTTTCTCATTTTTTAAAAACCTATTTCAACAAAATTATTAAATTTGATCAAGTGCAAGATTAGATTTTATTTTTAAACACAGCACAACCTGAGGTCGATTTTCTTAAATGAAGTTATTACTTTATTTTTCTTTGTTTGTTGATTTTTCAAAAGATTCGTCTTCTTTCTTATAGCTTACTCCTTTTCTTTCCAACATTTTTTTCACTTTTTCAGTATATGGTTCTTCGATATGCTCTGTTGTTGGGTTTAACTCCATACCAATTGGAGTTATAGTTTGAGGCACTGGAACGAATTGAGAGTCTGGATTGTCTTTAGTAGGTCGTATTTTCATTCTGTAAATGCCAAAAACTCCTATTAAAGAGTGAAAAATAATTAAAAAAATAAAAAATCCATTAGCTCCCACTAAACCCATGAGTAATGAACATAAAAATGGACCACTAATTGCTCCTAATCCAAATGCAAATTGCAAACCCGCGCCTGCTGCAACAAATTTATCTTTTGTTATGTAATCATTTGTATGCGCTAAAATTAATGAAAACATAGGTAAACTACAAAATGAAAAAAGTGTTAAAAAAATATAAAACCAAAATTTATTTCCTAAATTACCAGGTAAATAAATAGTAGATGAAGCAAAAATTGCGAATAATGCAAACAGAGCTGCTCCAAAAGTTGAGTAAACAATAACCAGTCTTCGGTCAAATCTGTCAGACAGATTTCCAATAGGGTATTGTGATATTGCACCAGATATTGATAGAAGAAAAGTTACTAAGGAAATTTCAAAAATTGAAAAATTCATTGATGCTGCATATACAGCTAAAAGAGTAAAAAGAGCTGATTGAGTTGTTCCATAAAAAACCGCTCCTACCATTCCTAGAGGAGAACATTCATATAGCTCTTTCAATGACATGCTTTTTAATTTTTTGAAATTTGGAGGTTTTCTTTTAGTTAGTAAAATTGGTATTAATGCAGAAGACATAATTACTGATATTAATATAAAAGGTTCAAAATTTTCAGGTTTACTAAAGTTAAGAAAAAACATTCCAACTCCCATAGCACCATATAGAACAATCATATAAATTGATAAAACTTTACCTCTATTTTTATTACTGGATCTATCGTTTAACCAACTTTCAGCGATGGTAAACATGCACACCATGCAAAAACCATTTATAATTCTTAAAAAAAACCATGTGTATGGATTTATAAAAATTGAGTGAATTAAAATACCTAATGAAGCAACAGATGCAAAAGCAGCAAAAACTCTTATATGACCTACACCGGAAATTATATTTGGAACAGTTCTCGCACCTATGAAATATCCAACAAAATACCCCGACATCATAAAACCCGTCGATACTAAACTGAATTTTTCTGCAACAGCTCTTACACCTAACAAAGATCCTTGAAAACCATGTGCCATCATAATTAAGCCCATTCCCAAGAAGAGAGCCCAAGAATTTTTTAAAACTTTATTCATAAATCGACAGCTTATTATTTCTGATTTTAGACTAAATCAAGCTTTTAATGTGTCAGACTTATGAATTTTTGATTTTAAGAAATGAATGTATTGCTATAGTTATTATTATAACTAAACCACCTAAAATAGTTTCTAAACTTGGCGCCTCTTTAATAACTAGCCATACCCAGATTGGTCCTATTATTGTTTCAAGAAGAAAAAATAGATTAACTTCTGCAGCGGCAATAAATCGAGGAGCAATTGTTACGAGAACAAAGGGTAAGGCAACACACATTATACACATCAATGGCACAACTATAATATCATTGCCAGCTAATTCAAAATTGTCGACAAAAAAAAATGCAAATATAGCTACACAAAGTTTACCTATAACAGCTGAAGGTACAAGATCTACATTTTTGGCATATCTAGCAAGATTAGCATTTACCGCTAAACCAAAAGCAGTAATGAAACCAAAGATATCTCCAAAAAAATTTCCTAACTCAATTGAGTCATAAAATATATATGTAACAGCTGCAAAAGTTATAAATATTGCAAACCAAGTATTTTTATCAGGTACTTCTTTTAAAAATATTGCTCCTAGGACCGCAGATAGCATTGGTGCCATAGCAACCATTATTAAAGTATTTGCTACATTGGTATTTTGGATTGAAATTATAAAAGTAATATTGCAAATCGAAAAACTAATTATATAAAAAATTCCTGGGTATCCAATTTTTAATAAAGCTCTATAAAAGTTATTTTTATAAAATAATAAAAGACCAAATAAAACAACAACGAATGGAATTGCACCTCTATAAAAAAGCATACCCCAGGTTTCAATATTAGCCAATCTTATAAATAAAGAATCTGGAGTAATAAACATTACACCAATAAAGGCTAATAAAGAGCCTTTTTGTTGGTTGGATAGGTTATTAAATTTCATAAATTATTTTTTATATAATCATCAACTTCGTTTAAATCTTTCAATTTTTTTGAACATGTTTGGTTTTTACAAATAACAATAAAAAATTCATCATTACTATCTTTATAAATTATTGAAACATTTCCCATAAATTTTTTTAAAATTTCATTTTTAATTTTTTCATTTATTTTTCCGTGTAAAGCAACAGTTATATTTTCTGCACAAATATCCAAAATTTTAAGATAGCTAAACATTTGAGAAAAATTATAATTTATATATGAATGAAAAGATTTGCTTAAAATATCTAATTTTTCATTCCATAATTTATTATTGGTAATGTTCTTTAATTTGCTACAGATTAGTAAATAAATGCTATTTCCATTTGGTACATTGCTATCACCAATATCTATAGGCTGAACAAATAAATCATTAGATTTTAAAATATTTTTTTGCAACAAATTGTTTTCTTTATTAAAAAATAATTGCCAACATTCTTCCATCTTTTTTTCACATTTATCTAATGAAGCTTTATCATTATTAATTTCGTACATTGTGATTAGTAATAGAGAATAGTAAACATAGTCCTCTAAAAACACATCAATTTCCTCATTTTTTTTATTGTAACAATGAAAAATATTTTTTTTGAGTTTGTCATTTATATGATCAATTGAATCTATTGTTTTTTTGTAAAGTTCTTGATCGTTTAAAATTAATGACGAATAGAGGTTTGAATATAACCAAAAGCAATTTAAATCAGTTTGAACTTTATTATCAAAAAAAGGTTTAATTCTTTTTTTTCTTTCAATTAACAATAAACTTTCAGCTTCTTTTAAATTTTCAATTTCTTCATCAGTGAATTTATTATCTGTATTTTCTATTAGAATATTAGAACCTTCAAAATTACCTTCTTTTGTTATCAAATATTTTTTATTGAATATTTCAAATTTATTTTTTAATTGACTTTTTATTTCATCATATTTCCAAATATAATATTTTCCTTCAATACCTTCGCTGTCAGCATCATATGCTGAACCTAAAAGAGTGTTCTCAGAAACAAATTCAGAATTTATAAATTTTATAGTTTGTTTAAGTTTATTTTTTAAATAATCAGAATTTTCTTTTTGGAGAAATTGATTAAGTAAATTTACGTAAAGGATATTATCATAAAGCATTTTTTCAAAATGAGGTACAATCCATTTTTCATCTACAGTATATCTAGCAATTCCTCCTTCTAACTGATCATAAATACCTTTAGAGGAAATATTATTTAATAATTTTTCAACTGGTGTTAAAAATTTTTTGTCATTATTTTTTTTATAAAAATAAAAAATAGTATCAAAAACATAAAACTGAGGAAACTTTGGAGCACCTTTAAATCCACCATTTATTTCATCAAAATACTGAATTATTTTTTCGGCATATGGTTCTAGATTTTGATTTAGTACTGCATTTTTTCGATTAAATTCTTTAAACACCATTTGAAGTTGTGAAACTTGAGCAATTATTTTTTCTCTATTTTCAGAATAAACTTTAGAAACATTTTCTAAAACTTGTGTGAAGCTTGGTCTACCATGCATCTCTTTTGGAGGAAAATAAGTTCCTCCTGTAAATGGAACTGCATTTTCATCTAAAAACATTGAAAGAGGCCAACCTCCTTGTGCACCTGTTAAAACTCCCAAACTTTTTTGAAATATAGAATCAAGATCAGGGCGTTCCTCTCTATCAACTTTTATATTTATAAATTTTTCGTTCATTATTTTTGCAGTATCATTGTTTTCAAAACTTTCATGCGCCATAACATGACACCAATGACAACTTGCATATCCTACACTTAAAAAAATTGGTTTTCTTTCCTTTTTCGCTTTATCTAAGGTGTTTTTTTTCCAAGGCAGCCAATCAACAGGATTATTTTCGTGCTGTTTTAAATATGGACTTTTTTCGTTTTTTAATTCGTTTGGCAAATGTAATACCTAGTTAGAATAAGGTTTTCTGCTAAATATTTTTTTTATCAAAGGCTCGAAACTTTTTAAAGTTAGTGATTTAAAATTTGGATCAAAAGATTTTTGGTCCCATTTTTCACAAAAATCTAATGTGTCCTGATAGTACTTGTGCCCTTTGTATTTTTCTCTTTGGTTTCTATTTCCTCCCAAATGATGGGCATAGTAATACATTTGAAATTCTCCGTGCTTTTCAACTATCCAACATGTTTTTTCACTAACATATGGTTTTAAAACTGCCGCAGCATATTCAGAATGATTTAATGGTGCTAATTCATCACCAATATCATGCAAGAGAGCCGCAACTACCATTTCATCAGAAGCTTTATCATTTAAAGCTCGAGTTGCAGTTTGTAAGGAATGTTCCAATCTAGTTATTTTATAACCTTCCAAAGTATCATTTAACCCACTCATAAATTTAATTATTCTATCAGCAGTTCCTTCAATATATTTTTTTTCATGTTTATCTAATAAAAGGTAATCATCTTTTGTACCATCTTTCATTTGAGTGAATTTTACTTTTTCCATAAAGCTAGTTATTTGAAGCTGCGCTTAATAATGAAAGCTGAGTAACTTTATCATCCCCTAGATTGTCTATTGGTTTAACAGGATAATCCCCAGTAAAGTAATGGTCTGTAAGTTGAGGATAATTTTGATTTCTTTTTTCAAATCCCATTGCTTTATAAACCCCATTTATTGTTAAAAATTTTAAAGATTTTGCATTTATATATTTGCAAATTTCTTTATTACTTTTGTTGGCTGCTAATAGTTCACTTTTTGTTGGTGTATCAATACCATAAAAGTCGGGGTACTTTATTTCTGGCGAAGCTATTCTTACGTGAACTTCCTTGGCTCCAGCATCATATAACATTTTAACAATTTTAAAACATGTTGTCCCCCTAACAAGAGAGTCATCAATAAGAACTATTTTTTTATTTTTAATAGTTGATTTATTTGCATTTAATTTAAGTTTAACTCCTAAACTTCTAATTTTTTGAACAGGTTCAATAAAAGTTCGACCAACATAGTGATTTCTAATTAAACCTAAGTCGAAATTATTACCTGTATATTGACTATAACCGATAGCAGCAGCATTTCCAGAGTCAGGCACTGGAACTACCAAATCTACATCAAGGCTTGACTCTTTAGCCAGCTCTTTACCAAAATTTTTTCTATATTCGTATGCACACTTACCATTTAATATACTGTCAGGTCTTGCAAAATAAATATATTCAAACACACATGGCCTTTGTTTTTTTGAAGGGAAAGGTTTAATACTTTTTAATTTATTATTATCAATAATTACGATCTCTCCATTCTCAACTTCTCTAATAAATTTTGCACCTATAATATCTAATGCGCAAGTTTCAGATGCTAATATATATGAGTTATTTAATTTTCCTATTACTAAAGGTCTTATACCATAAGGATCTCTTACTCCTATTAAAGTATCTTGCGTTAAAAGGACAAGAGCATAAGCACCTTGTATTTGGAAAATTGCATCAATAATTTTCTCAATTTTTTTCTCTCTTTTTGATTTTGCAATAAGTTGTACAATAGTTTCTGTATCAGAGGTGCTATAAAAAATAGCCCCATCTTTAACTAATTTTTGTCTTAAAGTAATTGCATTGGTAAGATTTCCATTGTGGGCAACAACTATCCCACCTGCATTAGTGTCTGCAAAAAAAGGTTGAACATTTCTCAAAGTCGTTCCACCAGTTGTACTATATCTATTATGTCCAATAGCAAAATTTCCTGGAAGTTTTTTTAGGACTTTTTCCTTATTAAAATTATCTCCAACCAAACCAAATCTTTTTTCTGAATGATAATGCTTTCCATCAAAGGAAACTATTCCACAACCTTCTTGTCCTCTATGTTGTAATGCATGCAGACCTAAAGCAGCTAAAGTTGAGGCATCTTTGGTGTTACTAATACCAAATATTCCACATTCTTCCTTTATTTTTGGATTATAATTCTTGAACTTTATCTTTTGTTTTTTCATATTGCTTTTTGTCTGGAAATTCTTTTATAAGGTAGTTGCTACCAATTTCAACTAGAGGGAATGTATAAGATTTATTTAAATTAATTGGCCATTTTTTATGACTATAAATTATATTTATAGTTGTAAATATACACACAACAATCACGTAAGATCTTATAAAGCCGAAAAAAAAACCAAAAAACTTATCTACATTTCCAATTCCGGAGTATGAAATCGCCTTACTGATTCCTTTATTTATTAATAAAATAACAAAAATAATAATAATAAATATGCTAATTCCTAGAGCAATATCTAATACATATTCGCTATCGATTATACCTTTTACGTAAGGTTTAATTTTTGGGAATGAAAATAAAGTAAGAACATATGCTAATAACCATTTTGATGCAGCTAATATACTTAAGACAAAACCTTTTCTTGAACATTTTATTAAGGATAAAATAGTTATAATTAGATAAAACAAATCAAATCCGTAAATATTATTAAATATTTTTACTAAAGATTCCATTACTCATAGTTTGTTTTAAATGGTTTAAAAACAAGAATTAAAGCTGGCAGAAGTGTTAATACTGAAAGCAAAGCAAGCAACATTGCAATACCTGTGAATACACCAAAATATATAGTGGGAATGAAGTTTGAAAATATTAAAATTGAAAAACCAAATACTATTGTTATTGAAGTATTTAGTATAGCAACACCAACAGTTGAATGACAATATTTTATAGTATTTTCGTAATTTTTTTTTAAAAGAAACTCCTCTTTGAATCTATAAATATAGTGAATGCTATTATCTACTGCAATTCCTATTGTTATAGCTGCAATAGTAATTGTCATCATATCAAGAGGTATTCCTATCAAACCTATAATTCCCAATATAAAAAATGCAGCAATAAAATTTGGAGCAACGCCTATCAAAGATAAAGATAGGTTTTTAAAAAGTACAAAGAACATTATAAATATTCCTGCCATCACAAAACCTAAAGTTAAAATCTGAGACTTAAATAAGCTTTGTAGCAGGTTGTTGAATAAAATTAATACACCAGCAAGCTTAAACTCTGATTCTTCAAATTTTAGTTTTGTTTTTAAATCATAATTTATTTTTTTTATTAGATTATTTCTTCTTAAATCTGGTTGGGAATCTTTAATTCTTAAATTAATTCTAGCTTGATTTTTTTCAATAGATATATAAGGATCTACAATTTCTGATTTGATATAATCTGGAAGTTTATTATATAATACACCCATTTCTAAAGTACCAAGTTCCTTATTATTATTTAATTCTTTTGCAACTTCTAGTAATGATGAAAAAGATAGAACTTTTCCAATTTCTGGAAGAGTTTCAAGATAATTATGTACTAAATTAATCCTATCAATTTTATCTTTGGTGAACCAATATTTTTCATTTCCTTCTTCCTCTTCATCGCCCCAATCTTCAAATTCATCATCTTCGACCTTTTCAACTTTATTTTCAGGAAAATTTATAATTACTTCTAATGGAGTTGTGCCTCCAAGCTTTTCATCAATTAATTTCATTCCTTTATAAATTTCAGTATTTTTCTTAAAATAATTAATAAAACTATTTTCAACTTCTAATTTTGAAATTCCAAATATGCTTATTATTAATAGCAAGCTAGAAAATAAAATTATTAAATTTTTGTTTGATATACTAATATTTGAGAGATATTTTGTAATGTTAGATTTTTCTTCTTTAATGTCAATTTTTGTTAAAGGAAAAAAATTAATCAATGTTGGAAGCAACAAAAATGTAACTAAAAAAGACACAGTTAAGCCTAATGTCATCATCCAACCAAAGTCTATAATTGGTTTAATGCCACTAAAAATTAAAGATAAAAAAGCACAAATAGTTGTAAGGACAGTATAAACAATGGGCCATACCATTTTTGAAGTTGAACTTTTAATTAAATCAAATTTATTTAGAGAAGGATTGTCTTTTTTTAACTGCAGCAATCTTGTACTTAAGTGAATGTTCATTGCCATAGTAAGTATAAGCATCAAGGCAATAAAGTTTGAAGATATAACTGTAACTTTCCAACCAACCAAACCAAGTAAACCAATCATTATGAAAACTGAAAAAAAACAACTTGCTATTGGTATAACAATCCAAATCCACGATCTAAATACATACCAAAGAGTTGCAATAATAAATATAAAAACTCCAACACCAAAGTAGACAATATCACTTTTAATAAAACTGATCATGTCATCAGCTATCATTGGTATGCCGCCCAAGAATATTTGAGCATCATTTTTAAAAATTTTTATTACCTCTCTTATTTCTAAAATATTTTTATGATTCTGTTCTTTTAAGACATCTTTATATTTTTCAATTTCAGTATTATTTTTTAATTTTAATTTTTTTATATTAGGATTTGGCTTTAAATTAACTATTATTCCAGTTGTTTTTCCGTCTTCACTTACTACAAAGTTTCTAAAAACTGGACTAGCTAGTATTTCGTCAAAACCTGCTTTTATATCAATGTCATCATCTTTTAATGTTTTAAATTTTTTAAGTTTTTCACTAATTGGCTGATCTGTACTACTAAATAATGGAATATCAAGAATAGTAATAACACTATGAACCCAATTTAAACTTTGTATTTTATATTTTAGACTAAGTAAGTTATTTAAAACTTTTTTTGAAGTTATTTCTTCTTTAGGAGTATAAGTTAAAACTAAAAAATCTTTAGAGCCATATGTTTCTGTAACTTCCCTTAAATATTTTAAATCCGGATCATCTTCTAAAAGCAAGGTATCAGAAGAAGCATCTAATCTAAAATTCTTAGAAAAATAACCAAAACTAACTAAACAAATTAATAATATTAAAACAATATATTTAGGATTTTTTAGTACATAGTTTTGATATAAATGAGCTATCATTAATACTAAACTATATAGTTTATATTATTGATTTTGAATATCCTTAAATTTAGTAAACATTGCTTCAAATTCAAGCATTATATTTCCCGTTGGTCCATGTCTTTGTTTACCTATAATTATTTCTGCAAGATTTGAAACTTCATTCATTTTTGCTTGCCATTCAGCATGTTCAACTGTTGCAGGACGAGGTTCTTTTCTTTCTAAATAATAAGCCTCTCTATAAACAAACATTACTACATCTGCATCTTGTTCTATAGAGCCAGATTCTCTTAAATCAGACAGCTGAGGTTTTTTATCATCTCTTTGCTCTACTGCTCTAGAAAGCTGAGATAAAGCAACCACAGGAACAGCCAATTCTTTAGCAATAGCTTTTAATCCTTGTGTTATTTCTGAAATTTCTTGGACTCTTCCATCTTTAGTATTTGTAGCTCTCATTAATTGGATATAATCCACAACAATTAAGTCTAACCCATGCAATCTTTTTATTCTTCTAGCTCTATTACTAAGAGCAGCAATACTTATTGCTGGTGTTTCATCAATATATAAAGGTAATTCAGCTATGTCTTTGGATGTTTCTAAAAATTTATCAAATTGCTCTTCAGAAATTCTACCTCTTCTAATATCATTTGACTTTATTTTAGATTGTTCAGCTAAAATTCTGGTTGATAATTGTTCAGATGACATTTCTAAAGAAAAAAAAGCTACACAAGATTGTTTATTATCATCTTGTATTTTTTTTGCTGCGTAAAAGGCAATATTTGTTGCGAGAGCTGTTTTACCCATTGAAGGTCTTCCAGCTATAATTAATAAATCTGACTTATGTAAACCTCCCAATCTATCGTCTAAATCTTTTAGTCCGGTTGGTACACCAACTATTCCTTCTTCGTTTTTGTATGCATTTGAAGCCATTTCAATTGTATATTTCATTGCTTCATCAAATTTAACTAAAGAAGAACTAAAAGAACCTTTTTCTGCCAAATCAAATAATAGTTTTTCTGAACTTTCAATTATATTTTTACCAGTTACATCTAGATTTTTTTGTTTTGCAGAGTCAATTGTATTTTCAGAAATTTTAATTAGCTCTCTTCTAACAAACATATCATATATAATTTTTGAATATTCTATTGCCTGTCTTTCAGAAGTTGAAAATTTTGTTATTTTAACTAAATATTCAGGAATATTTAATTCATCTTTTTCATTCTCAAAATAGTTTTTTAATGTAATTGGATTTGCCAACATTCCTTTGTAAATTAAATTTTCTATTGCATAAAATATTTTTTGATGCATTGGATCAAAAAAATTTGAACTTTTTATAATCGTATTTATTTCATCAAATATTTCATTGGTAATTAAAATGTCCTTTGTCTGGAAAAGGTGCTCCAGTAATTGATTATAAAAATATTAAACTATTAAAAAGATATGTCTCTGAAAATGGAAAAATATTAGCTTCAAGAATTACATCGGTAAGCTTAAAGAAACAACGTCAGTTATCAATCTCAATTAAAAGAGCTAGAAACTTGGCACTAATATAAAATTTTATGAAAGTTATTTTATTAGAAAATATTAGAAAAATTGGAACTATTGGTCAAATAGTTGATGTTAAAAGAGGTTTCGCAAGAAATTATTTATTTTCTAAAAAAAAAGCATTGTTTGCATCTAAAGAAAATATAAGTCAAGTCGAAAAAATTAAAAAAGATCTAGATAAAAAAGATTTAGAAAGAAAGAAAAAAGCGCAAGAAATATTTGATCAAATAAACAACACAAATTTGTTATTTAAAAAACTTGCTACTGAAAAAG
>CACCZY010000003.1 GCA_902550635.1 uncultured Pelagibacteraceae bacterium | reverse complement strand
TTTTTGATCATTTTAAAGAAAAAAAAGAATTATCAATTTATGAAGATAAATTTAAAAAAAGTTGGGTTTATGAAGAACTTAAAGCTGCAAGAAATGTTAAACCGAGTTTTAGTTGGGGATTAATATTGGGTATAATTTTTACAGGAATTGATCAAATTTTATTTAGAGGAAAATTACCTTTTACGTTAAGACATAAACATGCTGATCATGAAACTTTAAAAGCAGCAAACAAAATGCCAAAAATTGAATATCCAAAACCAGATAATGTAATAACATTTGATAAAACTAGTTCGGTATATCTTACGGGAACAAATCATACTGATAACCAGCCAGTTCATTTGAAATTAAAAGATAAAGATTTGCCAATAAATTATACTTTAGAAAAATTTGATGAACCAGCACAAAGATATTGCCCTGTAGGAGTTTATGAAGTTCAAAGTGAAAGTAATGAAAAAAAATTTGTTATAAATTCTCAAAACTGCATTCATTGCAAAACATGTGATATAAAAGAACCTTCCCAAAATATTAATTGGGTTACACCTGAAGGTGGAGGAGGTCCTAAATATGGAAATATGTAACTTAAGAAAGATCTATTGCAAATTTTTTCAATTTTTCAATTGGAACAAGTTCAAGTGTATTTTCGTGAGTTTTTTTTAAATAGATTGAGCATCCTTTACCAGCCTCTATAGCTCTTGCTACCCAACCTGCACAGACACACCAATTATCACCATCTTTTAAACCTGGAAAACCAAATTCAGGATGTGGTGTAATTAAATCATTGCCAGATTCTTTGCACCATTCTAAAAATTCATTATTAACTTTTACACATACAGTGTGTAGACCTGTATCATTTTCGTCTGTATTACAACAACCATCCCTAAACCATCCTGTTAAAGGATTTTTAGAACATTCTTCTAGATCTTCACCTAGTACATTCTTTTGTTTTTCACTCATTAAATTTTTGTTGGATTAGGTTGTCCTTTATAAACTTTTTCAGGATCAAATTTTTTTTCCTTTTCTTCAAATTTCATCTCAATTTTTCTTCCGTTTTCTATTTTTCCAAGTGGTATAGATCTATAAAAACATGATCTGTAACCAACATGACAACTTGAGCCATTTCCAATATCCACACTCAACCAAATCGAGTCTTGATCATCATCAATTCTTATTTCTTTAACTTTTTGAACAAATCCACTTGTTTTGCCTTTATGCCAGATTTCATTTCTTGATCTGCTCCAGTAATGTGCCTCTTTAGTCTCAATAGTAAGTTTTAAAGCTTCAACATTCATAAATCCTTGCATCAATATCTCTTTGGTATTGGCGCATGTTGTCACAACCGGGATCAAGCCATCATTATCAAACTTAGGAGATAAAAGGTTTCCTTCCTCTATTTCTTTGACATTTTCTCTTTTTTTAAACATATTGATTGGTGTTTATTAGCATATTATTGAATATATTAAATATTTCAAATTATTAAAAAATGCTTATATAAAGCTAGCAATATGAAATTAGTAAAAAACATTGAAAAGGATTTAGTTAAAAATAACGTTTCTGACAAAGAAGCGGAGGAAGCTTTCAAAAAAATATTGAAATGGATAGGTGAAGATCCTGATAGAGAGGGACTAGTAGAAACACCAAAAAGATTAGTTAAAGCTTTTAAAGAATATTTTGGTGGATATGATGTTGATGCTAAATCTTTATTATCAAAAACTTTTGGAGATGTGGAAGGTTACGATGATATGGTGATACAAAAAAATATATCTCTACAAAGTCATTGCGAACACCATATGGCACCAATAATTGGAGTTGTACATGTTGCTTATATACCAAAAAATAAAGTTGTAGGATTAAGTAAATTAGCAAGACTAGTCGAAGTTTATGCAAAAAGATTGCAAACGCAAGAAAGGCTAACAAAACAAATAGCCACAACATTGATGGAGGCGTTAGATGCAAAGGGTGTTGCCGTTTCCGTTGATGCAGCACATCAATGTATGACTATGAGAGGTATTAAAAAAGAACAAGCTACAACAGTGACTAACTATTATTTAGGACAATTTAAAGAAGATTTAAGTTTTCAAAATAGATATTTGAGATTTATAAGTAAATAAATATCTATATAATTAATTCAATGTCAGATAAATTTAAAGCTATAGTTATTAATCAAGAAGGCGAAAAGTTTTTAAGAGAAATCAAAGAAGTTGATAAAAGTTTTTTAAAACATGGAGATGTTTTAGTTAAAGTCGATTATTCAACATTGAATTTTAAAGATGCTTTAATTTTAAAAAATGGGGCAAGACTAGTTAAAGAATTTCCACACATACCTGGAATAGATTTTTCTGGAAAAGTTGTTGAAAGCAAAAGTGATAAGTTTAAAGAAGGTGATGAAATTATTCAAACGGGTTGGAGGGTTGGAGAAATTTATTATGGAGGATATTCACAATACGCAAAAGTAAATGCAGATTTTTTAGTTAAGAAACCCAAAAATATTACATCAAGGCAAGCAATGATGTTAGGTACTGCCGGTTTAACAGCTATACAGTGTGCTTTCACAACAAAACAAACAAGAGAAGTTTTATTACTAGGTGAAAAAGTTAATGATGTAATTGTAACTGGTGCATCAGGAGGTGTTGGAAGTATCGCAGTTATGATGCTTAGTAAAATGGGTTGCAATGTAACTGCAGCTACAACCAAACCAAACGAAGATTATTTAAAATCTATTGGTGCTAAAAATGTTATTAAATCAGGCGATTTAGATGGAGAGTCAAGACCTTTAGATAAAGGTTTATATGACGGTGCTGTAGATACTGTTGGAGGAAATATTTTATCAAAAGTTTTATCTCATATAAAACCAAATGGAATTGTTGCAGCATGTGGTAATGCTTCAAGTATTAAACTTAATACTACAGTAATGCCATTTATTATTCGTGGTGTAAAACTCTGGGGAATTGACTCTGTAAGTGTTTCAACTAAAAGAAGAGAATTTCTTTGGGATGAAGCATCAAAATTAGTAGATTTTGAACTTTTAGATAAATCTATTAAGGAAATATCTTTAGAACAGCTTTTGGATGAATATTCAAAGATGCTGGAAGGAAAAACTTCAGGAAGATATATAATTAATTTAAATAAATAATGGATTGGGATAAGTTAAAAATTTTTCATGCTGTTGCTGAGGCAGGAAGTTTTACTAGTGCCACTGTTAATTTAAATTTAAGCCAATCAGCTATAAGTAGACAAATTCAATCTTTAGAAGAAGATCTTAAGGTAAAATTATTTGAAAGACACGCAAGAGGTCTTACTTTAACTGAAAATGGTGAATACGTTTTTAAAACAGCTCATGAGGTAATAGGTAAGTTAAAAGAAGTTGAAACCACATTGGGCGATAAAAAGAACAAACCCAGTGGAAAACTTACAGTTACAACAGTAGTTAGTTTTGGAACCACTTGGCTAACTCCTAGAATACAGGAGTTTATGCAATTAAACCCAGAAATTGAGGTTGAATTAATCTTTGATGATAAAGAATTAGATTTAAGTACAAGACAAGCGGATATTGGAATATTTATGAGAAGACCAAAACAGCTTAATTATATACAAAAAAAATTAATTGATATCAATTATCACGTCTATGGATCAACAAAATATCTTGAAAAATATGGTTATCCGAAAACAATAAATGATTTGAATAAACATAAATTTATATCTTATGGAAGGGGAAATCCATCCCCAGTTTATAACCCTGATTGGGCTTTAAAACTTGGAATGAAAGATAGCAAAAAAAGAAAAACATGCATGAAAGTAAATAGCGTTTATGGTTTACTTTTAGCTGTACAAACAGGAGTAGGACTTGCTGCTTTACCTGATTATTTAACAGTAAATCAGCCAAATATAGTTAAAATTTTACCTAACGTAGAAGGACCAATCACAGAAGCACATTTTGTATATCCTCAATCAATGAAAAATGTAGCTAGGGTACAAGCCTTTAGAAACTTTCTTTATAGCAAAATATCAGAGTGGAAATTCTAGGTATTGACAACTGCGTCAATACGTGCGATTGATAATCATTCTCATTGAGAATAGTTATCATTTTCAATAAAAAAAAAGGAGAAAAATGAGGAAAATAACAATTTTAGCTTTTATTCTTTCAATGGTTGTATCTAATTTTGCGATATCAAGCGAAGTAAATATTTTCAATGCAAGACATTATAAAGCCGATGCTGAACTTTACGATAAGTTTACAGCAGCGACTGGAATAAAAGTAAATTTAATAAACGGGAAATCAGGAGCTTTAGAAAAAAGAATGATAGAAGAAGGATCTGACTCTTCGGCAGATCTTTACATCACAGCTGATGCTGGAAGATGTGGCGCTTTTCAAGCAAAAGGCATGACTCAAGGAGGATTAGTTTCATCTACAATTAAATCATCTGTTCCAAAAAACTTTAGAACAACACACTGGGTTGGAGTGGCAAAAAGAGCAAGAATAATTTATTACTCCCCAGAAAGAGTTACTGGTGCTGAATTATCTGGAATGACTTATGAAGGTCTAGCTGATCCAAAATGGAAAGGTAGATTGGTAATTAGAAAATCTAGCAACATTTACAATAAATCTCTTGTAGCTTCATTAATTGCGAACAATGGAAAAAAAGCTACAGCTGAATGGGCAAAGGGAGTTGTTGCGAACATGGCTAGAGAATCTACAGGAAACGACAGAGCACAAATTATGGCAGTAGCTGCTGGAGAAGCTGATATTGCTGTCGCTAACACATATTATTTGGCTCTTATGTTATCAGGTAACAAAGGTGCAGAACAACAAGAAGCTGCTAAAAAAGTTAAAGCATTTTTTCCAAATCAAGATGGAAGAGGAACACACATGAATATTAGTTGTGCTGCTCTAGTTAAAGGTGCTCCAAACAAAGCAAATGCTATAGCTCTTGTTGATTATTTACTATCACCTTCAGCTCAAGAGCACTTTACTAATAATACTTTTGAGTTTCCAATGATTGCTGGTGTTTCGCCAAGTCCACTAGTAGTAAACAATTTGGGATTAGATTTTAAACAAGATCTAAAAACAAAAGTTTCTACTTACGGAAAAAATCAAGCTGCTGCATTAGAAGTAATGACTGCTGCTGGTTGGAAGTAATATGGATAAAAAAGAATTTATATCTGAAATTGATTATAATAAATCAGCTGAGTCATGTCCCACATGTTTCTTAGAGTGTGAAAAAATCAATGAAAGAATAAATGATAGAAAACTATCAGAAATAAAAAGCAAGGAGGTTCCGCACATCCTAAAAGTTTTTAATTTTTAGATATTTTCTTGAATTAGTGTCCATGGTTAAGAGAGGTCTCCTTTCACCATGGGCACTTTCGTTTTCATGATTATAAGGCGGATTATAATATGAAAAAGCTTAATGCTTGGTATGTAAGTTCATTTGTAATTTCAACAGTTGTTGCTATTCCAATTTTAACAGTTTTTGCAAGTTTTTTTCAAGATACATCAAACTATTTTGAAATTCTTAAACAAACTTTCTTTTTTGAATATGTATTTAATTCATTAACCCTTTTGATTGGGGTTTTATTTTTAACATTTATATTAGGAGTAGGTTCGGCATATGTAGTTTCTTTTTATCAGTTTCCTTGTGCTAATTTTTTTAAATGGGCTTTAATACTATCTTTTGCTGTGCCTCCTTATATCTATGCTTATTCTTTATTCGCTTTTTTTGAAAATTATGGGACAGCATTTACGATTTTAAAATATTTTTTTGGTGATGGAAATTACAACAAACAAATTCCAAAATTAGATGGTATGTTTGGATTAATATTATCAATCTCTTTCTCACTGTATGTTTATGTATATATACTTGCAAGATCGTCATTTTTATACCAATCGCAAAGTTTAATAGAACTAGGTAAAAATCTTGGTTTTTCAAAATTTAAATCTTTTTATTCAATAATATTACCTTCCGCGCGCCCTGCAATTGTTGCAGGCTTATCATTGGTAGCAATGGAAACATTAGCTGAATTTGGAGCAGTAGATTTTTTTTCTGTAAACACATTAACCACTGGTATTTATAATGCTTGGATAACCTTTGATGACTTGGCATTCGCAAATCGAATATCCTTTTTTCTTTTGCTATTTATTTTTATATTATTTCTAACTGAAAATTTATCTAGAAAAAAAGCCAAGTATCACTTGGAAGCAAAAGGTGGATTTAAGAAAAAGGAAAAAGTTAAACTTTATGGTGCTAAGTCTTTTTTTGCATTTATGTTTTGTTTCACTTTGTTTTTTTTAAGTTTTTTATTTCCATTAAGCCAAATGTTATATTGGACAATAAAATTCCCTGAAAATTTGATTGGCTTTGAAATAATCGATCTTTTGCTAAATACTTTATATCTAGTTTCTTTATCAAGTTTAGTTTTAATATTTTTTGCTTTAATTTCTAATTATGGAAATAGAGTTTCTAATAAAAAAATTTTAAATGCTTTATCTACTTTTTCAATTTCTGGTTATGCAATACCAGGAGTAATTCTTGCTATAGCATTTATAACTTTTGTTGCATGGTTTGATGAAAATATGATTAAAGCATTAGGATTTTTATCAATAAAAAAAATATTTATTGGTTCTGTTTTGGGTTTAGTAATAGTTTATTTTGTAAGATTTTATTCATTAGCTTTTAATGGAATAAAATCAGGATATGAAAAAATGAATATTGCTGTTGATGAGAGTGCTTATCTGCTTGGGTATTCTAAAACAAAAACTTTTTTAAATATTCACATTCCTTACCTAAGAAATTCACTTTTATTTGTTATTATATTAATTTCATTAGAAATAATTAGGGAATTGCCAATTACACTTATTTTAAGACCATTTAATTTTGAAACTTTTGCAACTACAGCATATATTTCGGCATCTGAGGATTTATTGGAAGCCGCTGCAGTCCCATCATTATGTTTGATAATTATTGCAAGTTTCTTTATTTTACTTACATCTAATTATATTTTAAGAGATAAAGATGAGTAAAAATTTTTTAGAAATTAAAAATGTTAGTTTTAGAGCTGGCGGAAAAACTAAAGTAAGAAATGTTTCTTTTAACATTGAAAATAAAGGAGATATAATTTGTTTATTAGGACCGTCAGGAGTTGGTAAAACTACAATTCTAAGAACAATCGCGGGGTTAGAAAAAATTAAATCTGGATCAATAAAACTCAAAGACAATATTTTATCTTCTGCAAAAAATCATATTGAACCAGAAAATCGTAATATTTCCCTATCATTTCAAGAAAATAGTTTATTTCCTCATTATACCGTTGAAAAAAATATACATTTAGGAGCTGAAGCAAAAAAAGCAAACGGAAAAAAGAAAATAAACCCTAAAAAAATAATTCAATTGTTAAATATAGAGAAAATATTAAGTAAATATCCTCACCAAATAAGTGCAGGGGAAGCACAAAGAGCAGCTCTTGCTAGATCATTAGTTACTCAACCTGATCTTTTATTGTTAGATGAACCATTATCAAACGTTGATCAAAGTTTTAAAGAAGAAATACAAGTCCAACTAAAAAAACTTTTAAATGATTTAAAAATAACAACCATTGTTGTTACCCATGATTCTTACGAAGCTTTCTACTTAGGAAATAAATGTGGTTTAATTTTGGATGAAAAACTTAAGCAGTTTGATGATCCATATAATGTATATCATTTTCCAAATTCTATCGAGGTTGTAAATTTCCTAAACAGAGGAATTCTTATACCCGCAAAGGTTACAGGCGAAAGTAGTCTTGAAAACGACGATCTTGGAACAATTAAAGGAAATTTTATTAAACATTATCCAAAAGGATCAAAAGTTCAATTATTACTTCAACCAGAGGATTTAGAACATGACGATAAAAGTAATCTTAAACTTGAAGTCGTAGATAGAAAATTTAGAGGTACTAATTTTATTTATACTCTTAAAACTTCAAGCAACAAACTTATACCTGTTTTTGTACATTCCCATCATATACATCAACACGAAGTAGATGAAAAATTTGGTATAAAAAGGCCGATTTATATTGATCATATTGTTTGCTTTTAAAAGTTAAATATTATTTATTTTAAAAAGATATTATTTTCCAATACTTATTAAAGTTAGGTCGTCGCTAAGGATTTGATTTTTACTTGTATTTATTACAGACTTTGTAATATCATTTAACTGTTTAATAGTATCCTTATTATAATTATTCTCAATAATGTTTATTGAACCATCAATACCTATTTCTTCTCCGTCATTATTGATACTTTCAGACAAACCATCAGTGAAGGCATAAAACCTCGAACCGTTTAATTTAATCTTATTTATTTTATAAAAACTTTTATCTTTTTGTTTAATTACGCCTAATGGAGGAGCAGAACTTTCGATTTTATTATATTTTCCATTGTTATTTCTTACCAAAGCTGGTTGATGGCCTGCATTTACCCATTTAATTTCATCAGATATTAAATTATATTCGCCAATTATTGAGGTTACAAACATTCCTCCTGTTTTTGTGTTGTTTAAATCATTATTCATATGGAAAACCATTTCATCTGGATCTACTTTTGATTGTGACAAGACTTCAAATAGCGTAGATGCTTTAGCCATAACCATTCCCGCATGAATTCCTTTCCCAGCTACATCAGCAATAATAAAATAAATACTATTATTATGCGGGTAAAAGCTAAAAAAATCTCCGGATACTTCCCTTGCTGAAATATTAATACCGTGAACAGGATAATTTTTTAGATTTCTCTTTGGCAAAAAATTCTCTTGAACTTTTACAGCGAGCTTTACTTCTTTTGAGATTCTTTCTCGCCACTTATTTTTTTCTTCCTCACTTGTCTCTAATTTACTCATTAGTTTATTATAATACAGGCCAATGACTCCCCCTGCAGTAAATGGATCTTGTGGGCCTCTAATTTTAAGATCTCCCGACTCAGATTGCTTATCTAAAATTGAAATTAAATCATGCTCAATAGAAACTGCATTGTGTTCTGCAATATTTAGTCCAAGTTCCTCTTGAACTGGGCTTACTCTTAAAGGATAAAATTTGTTAAAAAGACTCAATATTAAAAAAGAAGTTATGAATGTAAACATTCCGATGGATAATATTCCAATAAATTGAATTTTAATTTGTGACAATCTATCAAGTCCTGTATCTAAAATAGTTAAATCACTAAAAAATCCGACAGCCAATGTTCCCCAAATACCAGCTGCTAAATGAACTGGGACAGCTCCAACAACATCATCAATTTCATATTTGTTTAAAATTTCATTTACAAAAATTGCAATAATTGATCCTACAATTCCAACAAAAATAGATGTGATTGAAGTCATTGAATTACATCCGGCTGTAATTGCAACTAGCCCTGCCAAAGGTCCTAAAATAATATAAAAAGGATCAGGTTTTTTAAACTTTATATATGAAATACTTAAACCAGTTAACAAACCGAATGCTGCTGCTAAAAAAGTATTTATTAAAATCAATGGAACAACTTCATCCATTGCGCCGTTACTTCCGCCATTAAAACCAAACCAACCAAACCATAAAATCAAGGTCCCTAAAACTGCTAAAGGAAAGCTAGAACCAGTAAATTTACCTTTATTTGCATCTGAGTATTTTCCTATCCTGGGTCCTAAAATTAAAACTGCTGCTAATGCAATCCATCCACCAACTGAATGAACAATTGTACTTCCAGCAAAATCTACAAAACCCAAATCTGAAAGCCATCCAGTAGTTTTTATTGTACCTGTTACAGATAACAACTGGCTAACTTCATCATATTTTGAGAGATAGCTCGAAGACCAAGCCCAATGACCAACTATTGGATAAATTATTCCAGTAGCTAATACAGTCATTATTAGATAACCATTAAACTTCATTCTTTCAGCGACAGCACCTGAAATTATTGTAGCAGCGGTTGCTACAAACATAGCTTGGAAGACAAAATAAGTCATGTACTCAGCTTTATCTGTTTTGAAGAAAAATAAATCAGTCCCAAAGAAACCATTATAGGAAGTACCAAACATAATACCAAATCCAAAAATCCAAAAGATAACTACAGATACACCAAAATCAGCAGCATTCTTTAATGCAACATTGATACTATTTTTGTGTCTTGATAAACCTGTTTCCATACACATAAAACCTGCTTGCATAATGAAAACTAATATTGCACAATCTATAACCCATAAGGTGTCAATATTACTTGTAAGTACATCTATTATTTTTTGAGAAGACATTAAATTATTTATTTTTTAAGTTAAAATTTTTTCATAATTACTATCATAATTTTTATTTTTCAATTATAAATAAGTGAAAGGGGGGTGTCTATTAGACTGAGATTAAACCCTTAGAACCTGTCCGGTAATTCAGAAAGGGATAAAATGGAAGTAATAAATATTATAAGCCAGCCTGCAGCTATTTCATTAACTCTAATTATAAGTATTTTGTTTGCTATAATAGGGATTGTTTATTCAAAAAAATATCGTGGAATAAATAACTATTTAGTTGCAAATAGAAACATTGGGATTTTTTCATTAACATCAAGTTTTGTTGCATCAGCACTAGGTACATGGATTTTATTTGGACCAGCATCAGCAGCGACTTGGGGTGGCATAGGTGCAGTTATAGGATATTCACTAGGAACAGCATTTCCATTATTTATATTAATTTACATAGGAAAAAAAATCAGAAATTCTCATTCTAAAGGAAGAACTTTAATTGAAGTAATCAGAAGAAGATTTGGGCTAAATTTATTTAAACTAATACTTTTTTTATCAATTTTTTATATGACTATTTTTTTAATAGCAGAGGTTACAGCTGTTTCAATGTTGATTAATTATATTTCAGGAACTGATCTATGGATAACCTCTCTAATTATAATTATTTGTTCACTTACTTATACATTATATGGAGGTCTAAGAGCTTCAATTTTTACAGACAATATTCAGTTTATTGTCTTTGGAATTTTATTACTTATATGTTTTAACTTTTTTTTAACATCAGCTAACAATGAATTTAACTTTGGATATATTAAGTTAAAAAAACCTGAATTATTAAGCCTAAATTATCTGCCTAACTTTACTGCAGGATTAACATTTTTCATTGCTGTTGCAGCAACAAATCTTTTTCATCAGGGAAATTGGCAAAGAATATATGCAGCAAAAGACAATAGAGTATTAAAATATAGTTTAATTTCATCCTTTGTAATTATTATACCAATTGTATTTTTAATGGGATTCATTGGTTTGGTAGCTGTATCAAAAAATTCAAATGTAGTTTCTGATCTTGCTTTCTTCTCATTGTTGCTAAATGAAAATACTTTAATGATGTCATTTATAATATTGCTATTAGCAATATCGTTAACAATTAGCAGCATTGATACTTTGATTAATGCTATATCGAGTTTAATTATAGTAGACGGAAATAAAATAACAAATATTAAAGTTGATTATTTAAATTTGTCTAAAAAAATAATAATTGTTATATCTATAGTGTCTTTTTTTGTTGCATCAAAAGGATTGAGTATACTTTACTTATTTTTGCTAGCTGATTTATTTTGTTGCGCTGCAGTTCTAACAATTTTTTATAGTTTTTATGATAAAAGTATTAAAGAAAAAAATGCTTATATTTCAATTATTATTGGTTTATTAGTCGGACTTATTTTATTTCCAAGTCCAGATTTTTCAAAATCTATTTTAATTGGTATATTGATCCCTACACATTATGTCCCATCATTTATGTCAAATTCGTTATTGTTTATGTCGTTTTTGGCAGCAACATTTTTTCCGATACTTACTTGGAAAATTAAATAAAATGTTTATTATCCATAATATATGCTTAATTTTATATTACCATTCATAGTTTTAATTTTAGTTGTTGTATTTATTCATGAATATGGCCACTATTATTTTGCGAAAAAGTATGGTGTAGGTGTAACCGATTTTTCAATAGGATTTGGAAAAGAATTATTTGGTTGGAATGATAAATCTGGAACTAGATGGAAAATATGCTGGATACCTTTAGGTGGTTACGTTAAATTCTTTGGTGATAGAAATGTTTTTTCACAGTCTGATCAAGAAGAACTTTTAAAAAAATATAATGAGGAAGATAGAAAAAAGTTATTTGTTTTAAAACCGTTATACCAGAGATCTTTGATTGTTGCTGCAGGCCCGATTGCAAATTTTATTTTAGCTATCTTTATATTTTTATTTATTTATATGTTTGCTGGGAAAGATTTTACACCAGCTGTTATTGATGAAGTAAGAAAGGACAGTCCTGCATTTGTTAGTGGATTAAAAAAACAAGACATTATTTTAGAAATAGATGGTTCGAAGGTTAAAAGTATTCTTGATGTATCAAAGCTTATAGCAATGTCTACTGCAGACATCATAGATTTTAAAGTTTCTAGATATGATCAAGAAATTTTATTTAAAGTAAAACCAAATCTTGTTGTGACCGAAGACAATTTAGGCAACAAGATTAAAAAAAGAATGGTTGGTATTACTTTAAGTCCATACAATAATAAAGTTAATCATGTAAAATTGGGACCTGTTAAAGCTTTTTATTATTCTTTAAATGAAGTTTATTTTGTAACTATTTCCTCTCTTAAATACCTGGGTTCCATGGTAATTGGAAAAGGTGATACATCCCAACTTGGTGGACCAATAAGAATAGCAAAAATAACAGGACAAGTTGCTGAATTTGGAATAATACCATTTTTAAGCATAATGGCATACATTTCTATTAGCCTTGGTTTAATTAATTTATTCCCAATTCCTTTGTTAGACGGTGGTCATTTATTGTTCTATGGATTTGAAAAAGTTTTAGGAAAACCTTTAAGTCAAAAAACTCAAGAGGGTTTTTTTCGAATCGGAATGTTTTTACTCTTATCTTTAATGTTTTTTGCGACTTTTAATGATTTAAGAGATTTAGGGTTATTTTAAAAGAATTTTTCATTATAAAAAACCCTTTAAAATCAATACTTATTTCAGCACAATATATTGTGGATAAATTAATTTTGAACACTAAAAAAATGCTTGAAAAATCAACATTTTTGTTAAGTATATCAATTAACCTTTAAAACCGGAGCTAAAATGAACAAAAAACAATTAGTAGCCAAATTAGCAGGCTCTTTAAATCAGAGCAAAGCTGATGCTGAGCGTACTTTTGATACAATTACCAACACTATTCTTGATGCACTTAAAGGTGACGATTCAGTGAAAATTGCTGGTTTTGGAACATATAAAGTCGCAAAGAGAAAAGCTAGAATTGGACGAAATCCAAGAACTGGAGAACAAATCCAAATAGCTGCATCTCAAAAGGTAAAATTTTTACCTGCTAAAGCACTTAAAGAAATATTCAATAAGTAAACTTTTATAAGCAGCCTTTATTAAGATTAAGATAAATTAATAAAGGCTGTTTCTATATGCACAAACTGCATACCTATTTTTAGCCATTAGCGTTAGTTATTTTTTTTTTTGAAATTATAAAAAATTATTATTTAAAATTTAAAGGAGATAATAATATGTTTAAAATTTCGAAAAAGTTTTTAACTTCAGCTATTACCTTATCCTTTCTGCTTAATATGAGCAGTGCTGGGGCAGCGGAAACGACTGTTTCTGCTGAAGTGGGATTTATTTTTAATACTTTTCTTTTTTTAGTTTGTGGATTTTTAGTGATGTTTATGGCCGCAGGTTTTGCAATGCTAGAGTCGGGAATGGTTACATCGAAAAGTGTATCTGTAATTTGTGCAAAAAACATAGGTTTATACTCAATTGCTGGAATAATGTTTTGGTTAGTGGGATATAATCTTGCTTATGGCATACCTGAAGGAGGATACATTGGTAAATTTCTTCCATGGTCCGATAGTAGTAAATTGGAAACAGGATATTCTGCAGGATCTGATTGGTATTTTCAAATGGTATTTTGCGCAACTACTGTTTCGATTGTTTCAGGAACACTAGCTGAGAGAATAAAATTATGGCCATTTTTTTTATTTGCAGCCATTTTAACAGGCTTTATTTATCCGATTCAAATGGGATGGCAATGGGGTGGTGGATGGCTAGCGGCAAGAGGATTTTCTGATTTTGCTGGATCAACACTTGTTCATTCAGCCGGAGGAGCCGCAGCTTTAGCTGGTGCGATTATACTTGGACCAAGACTAGGTAGATTTACTAAAAAAGGAGATCCAGCACCTGTGAAACCTTTTGCAGCATCTTCAATTCCTTTAGTAACATTAGGGGTATTTGTTTTATGGTTGGGATGGTTTGGTTTTAATGGAGGTTCACAACTAGCAATGGGATCGTTTACTGATGCTGTCGCAGTATCTAAAATTTTTATAAATACAAATCTTGCAGCTTGCGGAGGTGTAATGGCTGCAGCAATCTTAACGAGATTAATGGCAGGAAAAACTGATGTACTACAAATGTTAAATGGTGCAATTGGTGGATTGGTTGCAATCACAGCAGAGCCTTTAATGCCATCACCACTTGCAGCAATATTAATTGGTGCTGTGGGAGGTATAATTGTTGTATTTGGAACAAAACTTCTTTTTTCATACAAAATAGATGATGTAGTTGGAGCTATACCAGCTCACCTATTCGCAGGTATTTGGGGAACATTAGCTGTACCAATTACTAACTCAAGTGCAAATTTTGGAACACAACTTCTTGGAGTTATATCCATAAATGTATTCGTATTTATTTTAGCATTTGTCATTTGGTCAATTATGAAAAATACTGTGGGTATTAGATTAAGCAAAGACGCTGAACTAAAAGGAACAGATGTTTCAGAAACAGGAGTGATTGCTTACGCTATAAGAGATTAACAAATCATGATAAGGAGGTTCTTTGTTCTCCGCTCTAAGTACACTCAGCAGAGAACCTCTAAAAATTAAACCTCATTTTCATCCCAAATTTTCTTTAAATTAAAGTTAGGAGGCAAACCATAGACTGAATTAATATTAGTACAGTGCATTGCCAAAGAAGGAACAGGGCTAAAACAGTACTCTTTTTTATAAATTTCATGCAAAGGTTTTTCAAAAGGATAATGCTCAAATTTACACATTGATGTTAATTCTTTAAAATATTGATTAACTAACTTTTGACTAGTTAAAAATGTGCACAAAGTTTGATTTACTATTCTCCAATGTTTTTTATCACCTAATAGAACTCTGGTATATTCAGGAGAATTATATAGATAAGGATAATCTGCTGGGCAGAGAAATATATCTTTTTCTAAAATAGTTGAAAACTTTTCATATGTTGAAGTGATTTCTTTAAAACTATCTATTGTATGAATATAATCATCTTCTACGAAATAGACTAAATCACTACATTTTTTTGCAAGTAATATAGATTGATGTATATTTGACATATTTGAAATTTGGTTATTTGAAACATTATTTTTTTGTTCATTTATCTTATCTATTTCATTTTCAAATTTTGAAATATCTAATTTCAAAACTTCAGATTCGAAATAGTTATTAGAAAGTATTCCGTTCATTGACTGAATTACATGATTAGATGAATTATGATCTATAACAGTAATTTTAATTTTAATATTTTTAAAATCTTCTTTAGAATGATTTAATGATCTAACAATTGAATTGAGAGATCTTAATGTATACTCAGACTTTTCCTTTTCAAATAATCTTTTTTTATTTTGAGTCAACATATTCACCGACGAACATGATCTAAATATAATATCTAAATTATGAACTGGTCTTTTAATTTTTATTTTACCCATTGGTATAGTTATAGATTTATTACCAAGTACAGATAGACTTTCATCTCCAATCTTATTTTCCAAGGGCAAATAAAAACTTGCCTGATCAATAATTTCAAAGTTAAAAAATCTACAAACTTTTATGAAAAACTTCTTAAGAAAGTTATTTTTTTTCTTTAAATACGATTCTTTCATTATATAAATATATGTAATATAAAATGAAAATTAAATCATCACAAACTCTTGTTACAGAAGCATTAAAATCTGTGAAGACTATTTCACCAAAAGAAGCACTACAATTATCCAATGAAAATAAATGCAACTTAATTGATATTAGAGATGAGGTTGAACTTCAAAAAACTGGAAGTATCGAAAATTCGCTTAATATTTCAAGAGGATTGTTGGAATTTTCTTTACACCCTGAAGGCGCATATGTTCAAAACAAAAAAATAGATCTAAATAAAGAAATAGTTCTTTTTTGTGCGGCCGGAGGCAGATCTGCATTGGCAGCTAAAACACTGAAAGAGATGGGTTTTGAAAAAGTATCACATGTAGAAGGTGGGTTTGGTTTAATGCAAAATTCTGGTTTTAAGGTAATTAAGTAATTAGTCTATCAATCATAAAGGCTTATTTTTTTTGCAAAAAATATTCTAATTAACCAATAGATTATTAGTCCAACAGGCCCTACAAAATAAGTTATTATCAGTGGTATAAAAATTAGAAATTTTGAAATCATTAATTTTTGAGAATCTTTGACTATCCAACATCCACAAAAAAGATTAATTGCAATAAAATGCACCCAAAACATTATTAAAAAAGGATAATCTGAAAATAAGTTATTAAGATCTTTTATACCCAAATAAAGTTTGAAGTTATTAAAAAAATTGTAACCAGATATATAAAAATAATAAACTAAGTAGATATAAAGAGTTCCAAGAATTATTTGAGGAAAAATAGAGGTTACTAGAAAAGATGATAATTTAGTATTTGAAAAAAAAATTAATAGAATCCAAAAGGGCAATACACCTATATTCAACCACAAATATATCATTTCAATAGTAAAAAAGTCAGAAATTTGTTCGATCATTTATCGATATATTATAATAGAGATTTAATGATTCATACAAAAAATAAAAAAAAATCATTAGAAGCAACCGTAGACGAGATGCGCGATTTTTCTTTAGCTTACATTGAAAAATATGCACCTTCTAAACAACAATTAAAAACTTATTTACTTAAAAAATATTTTAATTCTAAATTACTTAATATAAGCAAAAAAAATATCACAGATCTAATTAGTGTAGTCTTACTAGATTTGGAAAAAAATAAATTTATAAATGATAAATTTTACTCCAATTCTAAAGCAAAAAGTTTACTTAATAGAGGAAGTTCAATAAATAAAATTAGAAATTATTTGTTGTCCAAGGGAGTTAATGATCAATACATTGCACAAACAATTGATCAAATTAAAGAAAGCAATGAAGATCAAGATTTTTTTTCAGCAATTAAAATTTGTAAAAAAAAAAGAATTGGACCAGCAAGGACTGAAGACAATAGATCAATTTTTTATAAAAAAGATATTTCTATATTAGCACGCTCAGGCTTTGATTATGAAACTTCAAAAAAAGTAATGGATTTAAATAAAGATGAATATTTAAAAATTATAAGGTTACTTTAAATTGTTCTTATTTTTTTCTTTTAAGTAATAGTTAATTTTATTTTTTATGTAGTTTTTTACAAAAACAAAAACTAATAATCCAAATATTGATACAGAAACAATTATAATTAATATTATTTTTAATTGTTCACTCATTTAAATTTAATGATCTTTTTAAAATTATACTAGGATTTTTAAAATTTTTTTTTCCATAAAGTATTTCATTTCCTTCAAAATCAGTAATAATTCCACCAGCATTTTTAAGAATTGTATGGCCTGCAGCAATGTCCCATTCCAATGCTCTTGGATCAGCAGCATATAAATCAAATTCTCCAGCCGCCATTACACAAAATTTTAATGAACTGCTCATTTTTACAGAACTTGTTACTTCATTTTTTTTATGAATTTTCAATATTTCAGGTTTAATGTTGTGAGAATACACTAATGCTATAACTTCATTTTTATTTGATTTTTTTTTACAATTTAATTCAATTATTTTGTTTTCATTAATTTCGTAACTTTTTTTTTTACCGTAAGTATAAAATAATCTTTTTTTACTAGGCGCATTAATTATTCCTAATAAAGGAGAATTATTAATTATTAAAGCTGCATTTATGGTAAATTCATCTTTGTTATTTACATAATTGTGAGTTCCATCAATGGGATCAACCAACCAAAAATTTTTTAAATTTTTTTCAAGTTTATTTTCCCAAGTTTCTTCTGATATGATTGGATATTCGGGTGTAAGTTTTTTTATTTCATTAACCAAGATATTATTTACTTCAATATCTCCGTTAGTTACAGGAGTATTGTCAGGTTTAATTTTTTTTATTAAACCTTTGTTACGTAATTCAATGCTAAGTTTTCCAGCTTTTTTAAAAACATTAATTAATTCATCTACTATTTTTTTGTAATTAATATTTTTCATTTATATTTCTTTAATTCAACATTTCTTGTATCAATTACTTTTTTTCCAGCATTTTCGAAATTTACTGTTGCTTTATACTTTATAATCGACTGAACTTGCCCAATTCCCCAATCTTTATTTGATGGATTTACAACTTTATCTCCTGGTTCATACTCTACAATCATTTATTTTCTTTTATAATAGAAAAAAGTATAAATACCATCAAAATGGAAAATAAATTAAATTCTATAGGATTGAATAAAAAACCTAAAGACACCAAGGTAGTAGTTGCAATGTCTGGAGGAGTTGACTCATCAACTGTAGCAGGTATGATGAAAAAAGAAGGATATAAAGTTATAGGGATTACCTTAAAGCTTTACGATGATACAAAACAAGTTTCTCAATCAAAACAATGTTGTGCAGGACAGGACATAATCGATGCTAAAAGAGTAGCAAATAAACTTAACATTGATCATAAAATTCTTTATTATCAAAATAAATTTAAAGAACATGTAATTGAAAATTTTGTAGATAGTTATTTAAACGGAGAAACTCCCATACCGTGTGTTCAATGTAACCAAAGTGTAAAATTTAGAGATTTATTCGAAGAATCAAAAAACTTAAATGCTGATGCATTAATTACTGGTCATTATGTAAAGAGTATAACTAGTGGAAATATTACAAATATGTATAGAGCAATCGATGAAAATAGAGACCAAAGCTATTTTTTATTTAATACTACAAGAGAACAATTAAATTATTTAAGATTTCCGTTAGGAACAAAATTAAAAAATGAAACTAGAGAGATAGCAAAAAATCTACATTTAAATGTTGCAGACAAACCAGATAGCCAAGACATATGTTTTGTGCCCAATGGTGATTATGCTTCTGTAATTAAAAAATTTAGACCTGAATCTTATAGAAAAGGAAATATTAAAAATTTAGAGGGAAAAGTAATAGGCGTACATGAAGGAATTGTTAATTTTACAATAGGACAAAGAAGAGGAATTAAAGTTTCTGACAAAGAACCACTATATGTTATTGAAATTAATTCAGATAAAAACGAAATTGTAGTTGGGCCTCGCAATAAATTGATAAAAAATAAAATTAAAATCAATAAAATTAATTTATTAGTAAATAAAGATGAGCTTAATGAACAAATTTATACAAAGGTAAGATCAACAGGTAAACTTTTAAAATCAAAAATTAATTTAAAAAATGACGATCAAGCTGAGGTTGTTTTTTTTGAAAATGAGTATGGAATATCACCTGGCCAAGCATGTGTATTTTATAAAAAAGATAAATTTGGTGATAAACTTTTAGGTGGAGGGTGGATTAAAAAATAATTATCCACACTATTCACAAGAGTACTATTTAAAAATTAAAAACAACTAAAAAGTGATACATACAACTTATCATCTTTGATATTGTTAATTTAATTAAGGGGCAACCCTTAACTGGCCGATTGGGGAAAAACCGAGAGGTTCAAGCCCAGGGGGCAGAAAGTTCTACGGAGTAGCGCTAAAATCGTAGGACGGCATGGCTTGGCGGTAGCGCATACAACGACGAGCCAAATCTTTCATCACACACCTTAACCGGTGTGTGAATGAGGGTTTCTCCACATAAAGTGTGTAAGTAAGTAAAAACTTATTATAGCAACAAAGTAATCCCATTCTAACGCGTGTTTTAAATATGTGTTTCCAGGAAGTGATACAAGTGGAATACTTATTACTGCAACTATAATTAACAATGATACCAGAAATAATTTTAATTTGAGATATATAGGATTTATATAATTTAATAACTTATCTCTAAATGAATAAAAAATTATAACTAAATATGTTTGGGCAACAAGCTCAAAAATAATAAAAAGCAAAAGAACAACTCTTCTAAACAATTTGTAAGCTGCATAATCAAATTTTATTCCTAAAAAAATAGAGTGAATTATTAAAAAAATTGCAGAAGAAACTCCAAAAAAAACTATGTATTTTGAATATTTGTGATCTTGCATATTTACAAACCTTATTATTTCTCTATTTGCTAACCAGTATTTTATTAAAAAAAATGAAGTTAAAAACATTGCTGGCTTAAAAATTAGATATGTTGGAAATACTCTAGCAGTTCTACTTATCGAAGCTTTACCATCAATGTAAGGTATTGTGTTGTGTATAACATCAACAGGGTTTGGAAATAAACTGTGAAATTGAGTTACCAATATTAAACATGTATTTATTGCTAAAAAAGGAACTAAGAAAATCCATATACTTATGGATTTAACAGTTTTAATTTTATCCATTTTTTTTGAAAAGTTTACTTTTTCTTATTTTTTTTTCTTGCTCTTCTTTTTTTAGAGCCCATTTTTCTACGGCCTCTATGTTTTTTCGGATATCCCATGTTTACCTCATTTATATAATTTTATTGACTTATTTAATGGATATAGCATTGTCCTCTCTACATATCAAATTTTTTTATGGATAAATCATTTAAAACTTTTTTAAAACACACAGCAAAGGATTTTCATAATCAGTCAGTCAATCCTCCAGTTGTTAGAGCTTCAACGATTATATTTAAATCTATTCAAGATATTAGAAAAACACAAAATAAATATAAAAAAGATCCAACCGGTGGGCATTTTGATTACGGCCGCCAAGGAACATCAACTACTCATATTTTGGAAAAAATTTTGAATAAATTAGAAGAATCTTACCATGTGTTTTTAACACCAACAGGATTTGGTTCAGTTTTTTTGGCAATATTTAGTGTAACACGACCAGGTGATGAAATATTAGTTTCAGATCCAGTATATAAACCTACAAGACTACTTACAGAAGACTATTTAAAAGAATATAATATCAAGACTGTATTTTATAATCCTCATGATATTAATTCACTTAAAAAAAATATTACAAAAAATACAAAATTAATTTTTGTTGAAAATCCAGGAAGTAATACTTTTGAATTTCAAGATTTGTCCAAAATTATTTCAATAGCAAGAAAAAGGAAAATATTCACAGCTATAGATAATACATGGGCGACACCTTATTTTTTCAAACCAATCAAATTAGGTTTTGATATGTCAATTGTATCCGCAACGAAATATTATTCTGGTCATTCAGATGTAATGGGAGGAAGTCTAGCAGTTAATAAAAAAATATTTAAGCATGTAGAAAAAGCTCATAAAATAACTGGTTTGAGACTTGGACCAGATGATGCATACCTAATTACCAGGGGTTTAAGAACTTTAGATGTAAGATTAGATAGACACCAAGAGAATGCTAGAAAGGTAGCTTCATTTTTATCTAAAAATAAAAAAGTTAAACTTCTATACCCTTATAAAAAAGATTCCTTTAACTTTAGAATGTGGAAAAAATATTATAAAGGTGCATCGGGTTTAATGGGATTAAAAATTAAATCAAAAAATAAGCAATCTGTAATAAAATTTGTAAATTCTTTGAAATTATTTGGTTACGGTTATAGTTGGGGTGGATTTGAAAGTCTTGCACTACATCAAGATATAAGGGAACAAGGTAACAGAAAATTTTTAAAGTTAGAAAAAAATGAACATTTAGTAAGACTTCATATTGGTTTAGAAGATCCAAAAGATTTGATTGAAGATTTAAAAAGATCTTTAAAATTTATTAGATGAACAAAGAAAATTTTATCCCAAATAAAACAGCATTAGTAACCTTAACAGCTGCTTGTTTAGTGGTTATTATTTCACTAGGTATTAGGCAAACTTTTGGTCTTTTCTTTTTTGATTTTGAAGTAGATCTAGGTTGTACCCAAACTGAATTTGGTTTTGCAATGGGTATTCAATTATTTTTTTGGGGATTATTTGGACCTATTTTTGGAATAATTACTGATAAATTTAGTGGAAGAGTTGCTGTTTTTATAGGTTTTATATTTTATTTAGCAGGAATTTATTTTTTAAATTATGGACCTAATACAGGGTTTTGGTTTACTTTTGATTTAGGAATTTTAATTGGAATTGGACTTGCTGCTACAGCTATAAGTATTCCTGTTTCAATTGTAGCTAAACATTTTCCATTAAATTCAAGAACTATAGCAACGGGAATTGTTACAGCAGCAGGTTCCTTTGGATATTTTATATCTCCTATGTACACAAGATTTACATTGATGGAATTTGGATGGAATACAACATTGGTAATTTTCGGCGTCATGATTTTAGCAGGGTTAGTTATTTCACTATTTTTATCAACTCCTATGTCAGAATTTAAACAAGAAAACAAAAACGACCAAACAGCCATGGAGGCTCTTAAAGAAGCATTTTCTAATAAAAGTTTTAATTATCTAACACTAGGATTTTTTGTTTGTGGTTGGCATATAGCTCTTGTTGCAACTCATATACCTATGCACATCAGAGACAAAGGACTTGAAGATTGGACAGCAACTGCAATTTTGGCATTAATAGGTTTGTTTAATGTATTTGGAACTTTATCAAGCGGTTACTTATCGACAAAAGTTAGTAAGAAAAAACTTTTAAGTGCTATTTATTTATTAAGAGGAGTTTCTTTAATTTACTTTGTATTTATGCCAGCCAACGTAATTAATTCTTTAATTTTTGGAGCAACATTTGGCTATTTATGGTTATCTACAGTCCCTCCAACAAATGGTATTGTTGGTCATATTTTTGGAACAAAGTATATATCTTTGCTATATGGTTTTGTTTTCTTAAGTCATCAAGTTGGATCTTTTCTTGGAGCTTACTTAGGCGGCTTGTTTCATGATTTATATGGTTCTTTAGATTATGCCTGGTACATTTCTATCGCTTTATCTTTATTTGCTGGCTTGATACATTTACCTATAAAAGAGAAAGCAATTGAAAGACCTCAACTCGCATAAAGCTAAGTTCAACCCGTATCTGGAAAGATTATATAATTCAGATCAACCATTAATTATATATAAAGTTAAAGATGGTTATAACTTGTATACAGATTTCTCTAGAAAAATCATACTAACAAAAAAAAATATAAATAATTTTTTTAAAATATTTAGTAAAAAAAAAAATATAAAAGAAACCGACTTATATATTGGTTTTTTTGGATATGAAATACTTTGCAATTTATTGAATATTAATATCAAAACTCAAAAAACATTAAATTTTTATAGAGGTATATTTTACAAACCAGAAACAATAATCAAGATTAGAAAAGATATAAAAATCATTACATCAAAAAAGAAAAAAATTATTAGGAATATTTTTAATAAAACCCAAATTTTAAGCCCTTTTAAAATAAACATAAATTATAAAAAATATAAGAAAATATTTCACTTATTTTCGAAAAAAATAAAACAAGGAGAAACTTACCAAATAAAAATTTGTACAAAATATAAAAATAAATCCAAAATTAATCCAGTAAATTTTTTTTGGAAATTAATGAAAATAAATTCATCCCCAGAGTCCTTTATGATTAGAGATAAAGATTTTTCTATAGTTAGTTGTTCACCAGAAACCTTAATTAATAAAAAAGGAAATATTATAATTACTAAACCTATCGCAGGTACTCTTAAAAAAAACAAAAAAATTAATAAAGCTAATGCGCTCAATTTTTTTAAAAATAACGACAAAGAAACTAAAGAACACAATATGATTGTGGATATGGAAAGAAATGATTTATCTAGAATTTGCAAACCTGGAACTGTTAAAATCTCTAAAAAAAAGTACGTTGAAGAATACAAGCACCTTTTCCATTACGTTACTACAATTCAAGGTTTATTAAAAAACAAAACTAAAGTTAAAAATATAATAAAATCTATGATGCCAGGAGGTTCTGTTATTGGTTGTCCCAAAATTAGGACCCTGGAACTTTTAAATAAACAGGAAACGGAAGATAGAAACATATTTACCGGAAGTTTTGGTTATATAAAATTCAATCAAGATATGAGATTTAATATAATAATAAGATCAATATTAAATTATAAAAATATCTCAGAAATATCGGCTGCCTCTGGCGTTGTATTAGATAGCTCCCCAAAAAAAGAATTTAATGAAAACTTTATTAAAGCAAAATCTTTATTGGAATTATACAAATGATATATATTATTGACCATCAAGACTCTTTTACTTGGAATGTTGTTCATCAATTTTCAAAATTTGATAAAGTTTATTGTTCTAATTTCTTTGATATTGATAAAAAAAAATTAGATCAATCAAATGTTATTGTTCTGTCCCCAGGACCTGGCGCACCAAAGGATTATCCTACAACTTCAAAAATTTATAAAAAATACAAAGGAAAAAAGAAAATAATTGGGATATGCTTAGGATATCAACAAATTTTATTTAATGAGAAAGGTAAAATAGTTCAGCAAAAAAACATTTTTCATGGTTATCAATCAAAAGTGAGAGTTACAAAAGAAAGTAAATTATTTAAAAAAAATAAAATATTTAAAGTTGGTAGATATCATTCTTTAAAATTATATGAGCCCTATAAATCAAATAATTTAAAAATAACAATGAGATGTTCAAAAACATATATTCCAATGGCTATCGAAGATCAAAAAAATAATGTATATGGTTTTCAATTTCACCCAGAATCTTTTTTAACAGAAAATGGCAACATTATTATTAAAAAAATCTTATCGGCATAAAGATCTTAAAGAAATAAAATTTCATGATCTATGGAACTCCTATGGGGTTTTTACCACAATGAGAGTATTAGGAAAACCAGCAAAGATTTTATTTTTCAAAAGTCATATTAATAATTTATTTAAATCTTTGAAGGTTTATAAAATTAATAAAAAAGATATTAAAAAAAATATTCTTAAATTAATTAAAATAAATATTAGTAATAAAAAAAAATATGATCATTTATTCAGAGTAGCAGCAAATAATAAAATGATATCAATTTCATTAAGAAAAAGGTTAAAATCAAAGTTAAATTTTAGTCTCAAATTAATTAATTATAAAAGATTTGATCCGGAATATAAAAATTTAAAATACAAAAAAATTTTAACCTATTTAAAAAAAATGGACACAACGAAATCAGATATAGCATTATTTAAGGATAATAATATATTGGAAACTGGAACCTCTAATCTTTTATTTTTTAAAAAAAATAAAATATATTCTCCGGTTAATGGTTTTTATAAAGGTACTACTTTTAAGTTTTTTTCAAAAAAATTAAAAAAAATAAAAAGGAAAAATATCAGCATTGATTCTCTTAGTGAGTATGATGAAATTATTGTTATTGGCTCAGGTAAAGGGGTAGCTTCAGTCAATTCTATTAAAAAACCACACTGGAAAAGAAAAAGTTTAAATAATTATAGAATTTTATCAAAAATCTACTCAAAAGCCGTTACGAACTGTCCTCCATATAACGGTTGATCTCTATAGACAACTGTACTAAAAACTTTCTTCACAGGGAAAAAAGCATTATGTTATCATTAAATCCATTTTCAATTTTAGCTGAAACCGTATCCCCTGTATTTATGCAATCATTTGTTATTTTAATGGGCGTTATGGTAGTTGCAGGCACTCTTTTAGATATTATCCATAAAAAAAACGTTAAATATTTTTTTGAAAATGCAAAAAAAGCTAAACTGTCTGCCACAAAAACTTTAAGTACAGGTGAAAAAATAACTGTAATTTCAAAAACTATTGCAAGCGATATAGCGACAACTTCTGAACTTGGAGCTGGAAAAAGAAGAGCAGCTCATCTACTAGGAATGTATGGAACAATTTTATTTTGGTTAGGCTCAGTTATCATGATATTTTGTTATTCAAGTCCATCTACTACTACTCCATCAATTTGGCCAATGATTTGGCATTTAGGTGCAATTATGACAGTTGTAGGTGGAGGATGGTTTTGGTTTTTCTTAAGAGTGGATGTTTATTCTGAAGCACAACCCTGGTATAGAATTATTAAAGCTGACTTGTTTGTTCTTGCTCTTGTTGCCTCTTCGTTGTTTGGTTTAATTTGGTCATACTTACAATCATTAAATTTAAATAACAGATGGGATGATAAAGTATTTTTAGTTTTATTTATTATATCAAATTTAGTTCTCTTTGGTGGAGTATATTGGTCAAAGTTTGCACATATGTTTTACAAACCTGGTGCAGCAATACAAAAAAATTTAGCAGAAGCAGACGGATCCAGAGACAATTTGCCACCTGAATCTGATGCCCCAAAACAATTTGGATTAGGTATAACAAGAGAAGATCCAAAACATTATTAATATGACAATGAAAGGAAAAAAATAAAATTATGTCAACTTTTGTATACATGACACGTTGTGATGGTTGCGGTCATTGCGTAGATATTTGTCCATCAGATATTATGCATATAGATGAAACTATTAGACGTGCAAAAAATATAGAACCTAATTTTTGTTGGGAATGTTATTCATGTGTTAAAGCATGTCCTAATCATGCTATTGATGTTCGTGGTTACGCTGATTTTGCTCCTATGGGACACAGTGTAAGAGTTAGAAGAGAAGAAGAAAAGGGAACAATATCTTGGAAAATTAAATTTAGGAATGGAACAGTAAAAGATTTTGTTTCTCCAATTACTACAAAACCTTGGGGAAAATTTATTCCAAAACTTGCGGAAGGTGACAAACCAAACCAAGGGGAAATTAATTCACAAATTCTTTATTCAGAACCAGAAGGTTTAAATACGAAAAAAGAATTACCTAAAGTAGAAAAAAGTGCTTTTAAAAAAGGTGTTTATTATTAATGGCTAAAAAAACTATTTTTGAAGATTGCGATGTTCTAGTTGTCGGTGGAGGAATGGCCGGAACTGGTGCTGCTTTTGAAGCCAGACATTGGGGAAGAGATCTAAAAATTATTTGTGTTGAAAAAGCAAACATAGATAGAAGTGGTGCAGTTGCTCAAGGTCTATATGCAATCAACTGTTATATGGGAATGCAGTGGGATGAAAATCAACCCGAAGATCACGTCAGGTACGCACGGAATGATTTAATGGGCATGGTTAGAGAAGATTTAGGTTATGACATGGCTCGTCACGTAGACTCAACAGTTCATATGTTTGATGAATGGGGTTTGCCTATGATGAAAAATGAAAAAACTGGACGTTATCTAAGAGAAGGCAAGTGGCAGATAATGATACATGGAGAAAGTTATAAACCAATTGTTGCTGAAGCAGCAAAAAAATCTGCTGATAAAATATATAATAGAATTATGATTACCCATCTTCTTATGGACGAAGCAAAAGAGAATAGAGTAGGTGGAGCAGTAGGATTTAATATGAGAACTGGAGACTATTATGTCTTTAGAGCAAAAACAGTAATAGTAGCAGCAGGTGGGGCATCACATATATTTAAACCAAGAGCTGTTGGTGAAGGGATGGGCAGAACTTGGTATGCACCTTGGAGTAACGGTTCTGCTTACGCATTACCAATCGCAGTCGGAGCTAAAATGACCCAAATGGAAAATAGAATTGTTTTATGTAGATTTAAAGATGGGTACGGGCCTGTAGGCGCATATTTTTTACATTTAAAAACTTATACCCAAAATGCCAATGGAGAGAACTATGAAAAAAAATGGTATGAACATACTAAAGAAATGGTTGGCGAATACATAGATCATCATCCAACACCGACCTGTTTACGTAATCATGCTTTTATTCAAGAAACAATGGCTGGAGGCGGACCAATTCATATGGTCACTACAGAAGCATTTCAAGACCCACATTTAGAAACAGTTGGTTGGGAAAATTTCTTAGGGATGACAGTTGGACAGGCAGTTGTATGGGCATCACAAAATATTGATCCAAAATATACTAATCCTGAATTAACTACATCGGAACCATATGTTATGGGTTCACATGCTACCTGTTCAGGTGCATGGGTTAGTGGCCCAGAAGATCTTTCACCTCCAGAATATTTTTGGGGATATAATAGAATGTTAACTGTAGAAGGTCTTTTTGGAGCTGGAGATACAGTAGGTGGAAGTGCTCATAAATTTTCATCTGGTTCTTTTACAGAAGGACGTTTAGCTGCAAAAGCTGCAGTAAAATACATACAAGATAAAAAAGCTGAAGACATCAAAGTATCAGATACTCAATGTGAAAATTTTAAAGAGATTATCTATAAACCATTAGAGAATTATACTGTTGGAAGAAATGAAATTACTGGAGGAACAGTATCTCCAAGTTATATTTCTCCAATCCAAGGACTTCAAAGACTTCAAAGAATTATGGATGAATATGTAGGTGGTATAGCTACTAACTACATGACTAATGCTAATATGCTTAAAAGAGGGCTAGAGCTACTTCAGTGGCTACTAGAAGATTTGGAAAATGTTGGTGCTGAAGACTATCACCAGCTAATGCGAGCTTGGGAACTGAAACATAGAGCTCTTACTTCACAATGTGTAACTGAGCATACGATGTTTCGTGAAGAAACACGTTGGCCAGGTTACTATTATAGAGGAGATCATTTAAAACTAGATGATGAAAATTGGCATTGTTTAACAGTATCAAGAAGAGATCCAAAAACTGGCAAATTTACTTTAGAAAAGGTGCCTGTTTATCACATCGTAGATGAAAAAGAGAAAAAACAAGCTTCTTAAAATATTATATCAATCTAATGAGCATTATCGATAAGTCTGACGAAGAAATATTCAAAGTTGCTGAACCAATTTGGGCTAATTTAGTAAGATCATCAAATATAAAAGACTATGGTAGTTTTACTAAAGACTTCTCATCACAGATGCTTTATGGAGCTAATGAAGTCGAGCTCGGCAAACAATGGGCTAACAATGAACTTATATCGACATTGTCAGAAGGCTGTAAGGCTTTTGGCTGCATTAGAAGAGGTTTGTATGTCACGATACTATATAAACAGACTAGCACCAAGATACCTGGGGAATTTTTAGGTCGACTTGTACTAGGTGATGAGGGTGATCAGATTAAAGTTTTTGGAGCAACAATTTTTTAAATATTTTTAAAAATCTACTTGCAAAATTTTAAAACCAGGTGTAATTCCTGACTATGCTTAACAATTTTAATAAAAATCTCAAATCTTATGTTAAGCAACTTTCAAATATTCAATCACTTATTAATGCAAAATCAGCACTTTATTTTGGACTAGCGGCATACTGGGGACTAATTCTTTTTGGAACTTTTTTTAATATTTAATCAATTAGTTGACATTAATATTCTAGAAGAATAGTTAGTTTATATGGAGTATTTTCTTCCAATAGCAGAAGTTTATGTAAACCTTCCGTTAATATTTATTCTAAGTTTAGTAGTTGGAATTCTTTCAGGTTTATTTGGTGTAGGAGGTGGTTTTTTAATGACACCTTTTTTAATTTTTTTAGGAGTACCACCTGCTTATGCAGTTCCTAATGAAGCAAATAATATTTTAGGAACATCTATATCAGGATCAACAACACACTATTTAAAAGGAACCTTAGATTATAAAATGGGTTTAATGATAGTTGTTGGTGGTGTTGCAGGAACAATTTTAGGAATTATTACATTTTCTTATTTTAAAGATATAGGAAAAATTAATATCGTTATTTCGTTATCTTATATGTATATTTTAGCAATAATTGGGACAATAATGCTTGTGCAAGGCGTAAGTGAAATCGATAGAGCAAGAAAAAAAGTTGTTATAAGAAAAAAACTACATTCACATTATTGGATACATGGCTTGCCATTTAGAATGAGATTTAAAAAGTCTAAATTATACGAAAGTGCTTTTACACCAATTATAATTGGTCTTGTTGTTGGATTTATAGCTGCAATAATGGGTGTTGGTGGAGCATTTATATTAGTGCCCGCTATGATTTATATAATCGGGATGCCTACAAAATTAATACCAGGTACCTCATTATTTGTAACGATTTTTGTTAGTGCAATTGTTACAGTTCTTCACGCTTTTAACTATGGATCAATCGATCTTATGCTAGTTATGATATTAATTTTAGGTTCAATATTAGGTGTTCAAATAGGACAAAAGTTAGGTGAAAAAGTTGATAGCTCTGAATTTAAAACTATTTTGGCAGTCTTATTATTATTAGTTGGTATTGCAATAGCCTATGATGCTTTCTTTGCAGAAAAATCAGTTAAAGTAATAAGTGAAAGTAATGGAAGTAAATTATTAAGCCCATTTGCAAAATTTATTAAAAACATTTCAATTAATGCTCCAATTCTTTATGGTATTTTTTCTATTTCGTTGGCACTTATACTTGGAGTAGGCGCTGCAATAGTTAGAAAAGTTATTTCAGATTTAAGAAAAAATATTCAAGTAATTAAAAAATAAATAACTTATTTTAATCAAGCACTTCTGTATAACTTCGTCATAACAAATTCTTTATGACCAAGCGCTTCTGCACATGTTAATCTACCATTTGCAACTCTTAAAGTTGCTTTGATTAATTCATCTCCAGCTTGATCTAAGTTCATTTGACGAGATAGAATTTTAGATACATCAACATCAATATGTTCACTCATTGTCTTAACAGTAAGTGGATTAGCAGTAAGTTTAATTACAGGTTCAATTGGATTTCCAATAATATTTCCTTGGCCTGTTGGAAATAAATGAATATTAAATCCACCAGCTGCTTGCAATGTTACGCATTCAGCAGCAGCGGACGAAGTATCCATAAAATATAAACCTTTACCTTTTGTTGGTTCTTCTGCTGGTTCTAAAACATCAATAAATTGTCTTGATCCAATTTTTTGAAAATTTCCAAATGCTTTTTCCTCAATAGTAGTTAATCCACCAGCAATATTTCCAGCTGTTGGTTGGCTTTCAGAAAGATCATCTGTTGCTTCTTTTAAAATAAAATCATTATACGCATTCCAAGTTTTCATAAATTTTTCTTTAGCTTCAGGGGTTTTTCCTCTCTTAGCACATACTGTTTCCGCACCTGTAAGTTCTGATGTTTCTCCAAAACATAAATGAACACCAAGTGGTTCAAGTTTATCCATTAGATTTCCAACAGTTGGGTTTGATGCAAGTCCTGAAGTTGTATCCGACTCGCCGCATTTCACAGAAATCCACAAATCACTAATTGGGCATTCTTCTCTTTGTTTTTCTGAAGCCCACATTGAAAACTCTTGGGCTTTTTTTGAAACTTTTGCTATTGTGTCAATATCTCCTACACCTTCAATGCTAAATCCTTCAACTGGTTTTCCAGTTTTTGCGATTGCATCTACAATTCTTTTCGTCCATTTTGGTTCAATTCCAATTACAATTACGGCCGCCACATTAGGATTTTTTCCCGTGCCAATCATAGTACGAAAATGCAATTCTAAATCTGCTCCAAATTGCAACCTTCCATACGAGTGAGGCAACGCAATTGTACCTTTGATATTATTTGCTACTGCTTCAGCGCATGCATTTGAAATATCATCCACTGGCAAAATTATGACATGGTTTCTTGTACCAGCTCTACCATTTTCTCTTTTATAACCTAAAAAACTTTTTGGAATTTCCATTTTACCACTTCTTTGTTTTTACATTATGAACATGTACATGCTCACCTTTTTTAATTGATTTTATTACTTTACCAATATCATGACCATATTTTAATATTGTGTCACCTTCATTTAGATCAACCATTGCAATTTTATGACCTAGTTGAATATCATTTTTGGATTGGATTTTTACCGATTTATCATTTTCCATAATCCAACAATTACAATCCTGGTTTTGAGTTATTTTTTCAATAACAACAACTCCTACGTTGTCTTTTTCATCATGTATTATAATATCTGTACTTGCCATTGTGACGATTTCTTTGTTTGAAATTTGTAAAACTTTATATATTAATCGTGCTCATTAATAAAATAAAAAATTATATAGAAAGAATTTATAATGACTAAAATGACTACAGAAGAAGCTTTTATCAAGGTTCTTCAAATGCATGGAATAGAGCATGCTTTTGGAATTATTGGTTCAGCTTTTATGCCAATATCAGATTTATTTCCTAAAGCAGGAATTACATTTTGGGATGTTGCTCATGAAACCAATGGTGGACTAATAGCTGATGGTTACACAAGAGCTACAGGCAAAATGTCCATGGTCATTGCTCAAAATGGTCCAGGTATAACTGGACTTGTAACACCAATTAAAACTGCTTATTGGAATCATACACCATTATTGTTGGTCACTCCTCAAGCTGCGAATAAAACCATGGGACAAGGTGGCTTTCAAGAAGTTGAACAAATGAATTTATTTAAGGACATGGTTTGTTATCAAGAAGAAGTTAGAGATCCTTCAAGAATGGCTGAAGTATTAAATAGAGTTATCGAAAAAGCTTTTAGAGGTTCAGCTCCAGCGCAAATCAATGTTCCAAGAGATTATTGGACTCAAGTTATTGATGTTGAGTTACCTCCAATAGTTAGGTTTGAAAGACAAGGTGGAGGAAAAGATGCAATTGATCGTGCAGCAAAATTATTATCCGAAGCAAAGTTTCCAGTAATATTGTCAGGTGCAGGAGTTGTAATAGGTGACGCGATAGAAGATTGTAAAAAAATTGCTGAAAAACTAGATGCTCCTGTTTGTAGTGGCTATCAACACAACGACAGTTTTCCAGGAAGCCATCCTTTAGCAGTTGGACCATTAGGTTATAATGGATCAAAAGCTGCTATGCAGTTAATTTCAAAAGCTGATGTTGTGTTGGCTCTAGGTACTAGACTAAATCCTTTTTCAACTCTTCCAGGTTATGGAATAGACTATTGGCCAAAAAAAGCTTCTATCATTCAAGTAGATATGAATCCAGATAGAATAGGATTAACGAAAAAAGTGACAGTTGGTATATGTGGAGATGCAAAAATGGTATCTCAACAATTATTAGCAAAATTATCTGAAAAAGCAGGAAATAATGGAAGAGAAGATAGAAAAAATTTAATTCATCAAACCAAATCAGCATGGCTACAAACGTTAAGCGGTCTAGATCATGAAGATGATGATCCAGGTACAGTATGGAATAAAGAAGCTAGAGAAAGAGATAAAGATAGAATGTCACCACGTCAAGCATGGAGAGCGATTCAAGCCTCAATGCCTGAAGATGCGATCATATCAAGTGACATAGGAAACAATTGTGCAATTGGAAATGCTTATCCAACTTTTGAAAAAGGAAGAAAATATTTAGCGCCAGGTTTATTTGGTCCATGTGGTTATGGATTTCCATCAATTTTAGGAGCTAAGATTGGTTGTCCAAAAACACCAGTTATAGGTTTCGCAGGAGACGGAGCATTTGGTATTAGTATGAATGAAATGAGTTCATGCGCAAGAAAAGAATGGCCAGCAATAACAATGGTAATTTTTAGAAATTACCAATGGGGAGCTGAAAAAAGAAATTCAATACTTTGGTTTGATGATAATTTTGTAGGAACTGAACTTGATCCAGAACTAAGTTATGCAAAAGTTGCTAATGCATGTGGCTTAAAAGGAGTGACAGTAAAAACAATGGAAGAAACTACAAAAGCAATTAAACAGTCATGTGAAGATCAAAATAAAGGAATTACTACATTTATTGAGGTAATATTAAATCAAGAACTTGGAGAACCTTTTAGAAGAGATGCAATGAAAAAACCTGTAAAAGTAGCAGGAATAGCAAAAGATGATATGAAACCACAAAAAAGTGTTTGATATTTTTTAAAAAGTGAGTTTAAAAAAAATTATAGGTCTGTTAACTTTTTTCACAATTTTTTTGTTATGTGATTTTTTTTTAACTAAAGTTTATAAAAAAATAAAAGACCCAAATCCTCTCCATTTAAAAAAAATTGCAATAAAACATCCCGTATATCATCATACTTTTAAAAGCAACTCGCATTTAAAAGCAAAATTTAGAAATGTTAGTTACAATATTTATACAAATTCACTAGGCTTTAAAGACAAGCAAATAAGAGAAATTTCAAAAATAACAGATAGAAACAAAAGGGTTATTTTTATAGGAGACTCATTCACAGAAGGAGTATCATTAAAATATGAAGATACTTTTGTTGGTATTATCGACGAAATTTTAAATAAAAAAAATATAGAAGTTTTAAATGCTGGTAGAGGTTCATATTCGCCAATTATTTTTTATGCAAAAATTAAGTATTTAATTGATGTAGTGGGATTAGAATTTGATGAAATAATTATACTTCCTGACTTAAGTGATTATGCTGACGAAGTATTTAATTATACTATGAATTTAGAAGGACAAGTAAAAAGTAGCGACGATTTAAAAAAAGATAAAAGATTTAATTTCAATAAAAAAAAAAAATTTAATATTAAAGAAAAAATAAGAAATAATACAACGGTGCTTTATTATATATCAAATTATATTCACGATATGTTTTACGGTAATTATTCAAAGGAATATAAAAAAAATCCATGGTTTTTTCTAACTACTAAGAAGTTTCACTGGGTTGATAAATGGACAATTTATGACGACGAATATAAAAGATATGCATCTAAAGGTGAAAAAAAAATGATAAAGTATATGGATAAGTTGGTTAAATTATTGCAAAAAAAAAATATTAAGTCAACAATTGTAGTGTACCCTCATGTTAGTCAGGTCTGGTTCGAAGATTTAAACTCCAAGCATGTAAAGATTTGGAAATCTTTTTCAGAAAGAAATAATATTAATTTTATTGATTTATTTCCATTATTTGTAGAAACAAATGTTAATAATGATAAAAAAATTGAAATATTAAAAGAAAACTATATTACTGATGACACTCATTTTAACAAAAAAGGAAATAAAAAGATAGCTAACTATATTTTAAATAACTATGCATTCTAGAGAATCTGATAAAATTAAAATTTCTTCAAATAAAAGTTTTGGAATTGTTTTTTTTGTTGTATTTTTAATAATTAGTTTGTGGCCAATAAAAAGCGGTGGGGATTTAAGATTATGGGCATTATTTTTTTCTATAATTTTTTTGATATTAGGTTTAATTAATTCAAAATTATTAACACCTTTAAACAAAATCTGGTTTAAATTTGGGATTTTATTAGGAAGCATAGTTTCACCTATAGTTATGGGTTTAGTTTTTTTTGCTGTTGTCGCGCCCACTGGAATAATCATGAAAATACTAAGAAAAGATCTAATTGGCCTTAAAAAAACTAATAAACAGACTTATTGGATTGAAAAAAATTCAAAGATGACTAGCATGAAGAATCAATTTTAAATGAGCTTTATAAAAGAATTTTGGGAATTTTTGAAAATAAGAAAAAAATATTGGTTATTACCAATTATAATTGTACTAGTATTATTTGGTGGATTAATAATTTTAAGTCAAGGTTCTGCTGTAGCTCCTTTTATTTATACATTATTTTAGTGACTTCAATATTAGGTATATCAGCATTCTATCATGATAGTGCAGCCGCAATTTTAGTTGATGGGAAAATTGTTGCTGCCGCTCAAGAAGAGAGATTTACGAGAAAAAAACATGATTCTGGATATCCATTTAATGCTGTACAGTTCGTTTTAAAATACTCAAAACTAAAATTATCAGAAATAGATTATATTGTTTTTTATGAAAAACCTTTTTTGAAGTTTGAAAGATTGCTAGAGACCTACGTAGCATTAGCACCAAAAGGATTTGTTCAATTTGCAAAGGCCATGCCATTATGGTTAAAAGAAAAATTATTCCAAAAAAAATTATTATTTGATTTATTGAAAAAACATGACAAAAAATTTAATGATGAAAAAAAAATTTATTTTTCAGAACACCATCTTAGCCATGCAGCTAGCGCTTATTATCCTTCTCCATTTGATGAGGCTATAGTTTTAACAGCTGACGGTGTTGGTGAATGGGCAACAACAACAGTTGCTATAGGAAAAAAAAATGATCTTCAAATTAAAAAAGAAATACATTTTCCACATTCTTTAGGTCTTCTTTATTCAGCATTTACATACTATGCAGGTTTCAAAGTTAATAGTGGTGAATATAAATTAATGGGACTAGCTCCTTACGGTGAACCAAAATATTCAAATAAAATAAAAGAAAAATTAATTGATATTAAAAATGATGGTTCATTTAGACTGAATCAAGATTTTTTTAATTATACTACAGGATTAACCATGACCAATTCTAAATTTCATGATTTATTTGGACAAGATCCAAGAAATCCTAAAACAGAAAAAATTACACAATTTCACATGGATATAGCTGCATCAATACAAAATGTTACTGAAGAAATTATTTTAAAAATATCAAAATCTTTAAGAGAAGAATATAAAATTTCTAATTTATGTTTAGCTGGTGGGGTTGCATTAAATTGTGTTGCTAATGGTAAAATTTTAGAAGAAAAAATTTTTAACAATATATGGATACAACCAGCAGCTGGTGATGCTGGTGGTTCTTTAGGTGGAGCTTTAGCTTTATGGTACTTAGAATTAAAAAATGAGAGAATTGCTTCTAAAGAGGACGACATGAGAGGTTCATATTTAGGACCAAAATATTCAAATGAAGAAATTAAAAATAAGTTAAATAATATAGGAGCTAAATTTTATGAGCTAGATGACAACAATATCATAAATAGAACATCAGAAGATTTAAATGCAGGAAAAGCAGTAGGATGGTTTCAGGGTAGAATGGAGTTTGGACCAAGAGCATTAGGAGGAAGATCAATTTTAGGAGATGCTAGATCTCCATTCATGCAAAAAAATTTAAATTTAAAAGTTAAATATCGTGAGAGCTTTAGACCTTTTGCACCCTCAGTTCTTCGAGAAGATGTTTCTGAGTGGTTTCAATTAGATGTGGATAGTCCATATATGCTTTTAGTTGCAAATATTAACAATAATAAAAAAATTGAAATGTCACAAAAAGATAAAAAATTATTTGGTATAGACAAATTAAATATTCAAAGATCAGAGATACCAGCCGTTACTCATGTAGATTATTCTGCAAGAGTTCAAACTGTTCATGAAAGAACTAATCCGCTTTACTATAAATTAATTAAAAAATTTAAGGAAAAAACCAGTTGTCCTGTAATAGTAAACACATCTTTTAACGTAAGAGGGGAGCCAATAGTTAATACACCAAAAGATGCTTTTGATTGTTTTATGGGAACAGAATTGGATATTTTAGTTATTGGAAACTATTATTTAATTAAAACTGAACAAAATCCATCATTAAAAAAAGACTATACTAAACAGTTTGAGTTAGATTAGTATAAACTATAAATGAAAATAGTTAATGACACTAATTGTGGTTGGCTAAATCAACTTCCAAAAAGAAAAAATATAAATGTAGTACAAGAAGATTTAAAATGTGATTATTTAATTGTTGGAGCAGGTTTTACTGGCCTTTCAGCAGCAAGACAGTTAGGAAAAACTAAAAAAAATAAAAAAATCATAGTTGTTGATGCTCAGCTCGCAGGCGAAGGAGCGAGCAGCAGAAATTCTGGCTATCTTGTTGACACTACTTTAAATGACGGTTTTACATCAAATAAAGATTATCAAGATTACATAAAAAAAATAAAAATTTATAAACAAGGTATTAACTCAGTTAAAAATTTTATTAAAGAACACCAAGTTGATTGTGACTGGAATGAGTGTGGAAAATATTTTGCTTCATCAAGACTTGATGATGAAATTAAAATAAAAGAGTTCAGTGAATTATTATCAAAACTAAATCATAAAAATGAAATATTTTATCAAAATGATTTAATAAAAAAAATTGGTACAAAATTTTATAAAGTAGCACTTTATACTTATGGTGGAATATTGATTAATCCTGCAAAATTAGTTAGATCGATGATTAAAGCATTACCACAGAATGTAAATATTTACGAAAATTCAACATTAATAAAATGGAGTAAGCAAAATGGAAAAATTTATACTGAGATTAATAGATACAATTTAATTGCAGATAAAATAATTTTTTGTTCAAACGGATTTTTAAATTCTTTAGACGTTAAAAAAAGATATAACTTTCCTCTTACTTTAACTGCCAGCATGACTAGACAGTTAAACAAAAAAGAATTTGAATCTATTGGTCAGCCAAAAGAATGGGGAATACTTCCAGTTAGACCAATGGGTGCGACAGTAAGAATGACGAAAGATAAAAGAATACTTATAAGAAATACAGTCGAAAATAAAAAACCATATTTTATGAATAAAAATGATCTAATAAATAATTTAAAATATCATAAAGAAGGTTTAAAAAAAAGATTTCCAAGTTTACCTGAAGATATAATTGAAAATACATGGTCAGGCATTGTTTGTAGAAGTGGTAATGGAAGTCAAATTTTTGAGAAAGTAGATGATAATATTTATGTAGCAGGATGCTACAATGGATCAGGAATAGGAGTTGGCACTTTCTTTGGTGAACAAATTGCATTAATGGCATCAAATCAACAAAGCGATCTAATTAAAACTATAGAAGATAGAATAAAACCCAATAGGCTACCGCCTCAACCTTTCTTGAATATTGGAATCAATACAAGATTATTTTATGAAAGGTTAAAAGCAAATAGCGAAATTTAAAAATGAAAAAAAATTTAAAAAATATGTTATTTTTTGTAGGATTGATATTAGCTTTAGTTTTTGTAAGTAAAAAATATAGTGATTATAATTTTAAAAGATCAATGTCAGCTTGTATTTTATATCAAACAAAAAAATCATCTAAACTTAATAAAGAAGATGCATTTGAATACTGCAAGAAAGAAATTAGCAAATCTAAATGAATTTTATTGAAGATTACAATCATCCCAAGAATTTTAGATTTGATTCATTTAAGTTTGCTTTGAAGGAAGCACACAAAAGAAATCATAAAATTTTAGTTGAAACGGGAGTTTCAAGAGGCAAACAAAAACTTTTTTTTTTTGTTAAAAAAAATTGGAATGATGGAATGAGCACTATGATATTTTCCGATTATGTAAAATTCACTAATGGACATCTTTACACATGTGATATTAGTAAAAAAAATTTAGATAATGCTAGAAAATTTATTGGAAATAAAAATGATTATGTTACTTTTGTAAATGACGATAGTGTAAATTTTTTAAAAAATTTTAGAAATAAAATAGATTTTTTATATTTAGATTCATTAGACGGACAATTTGCAGATGCATCAAACCATCAACTTAAAGAAATTTCAAATGCAATAAACTTATTAAACTTAAATTCTTTAATTTTACTTGATGATAAAGGAGATAAAACAAAATTATCTTTAGATTTTTTAAAAGAAAAAAAATATAAAGTTCTTAACGAAACTAAACATCAAATTTTACTATCACTGTAGTAATTTGTTATCACGTAAAGGTTGGTTAAATTATTACCAAATCAAGTTTTTGTTTTCCTAATCTTTGATTTCCATTTTTTGTTACAAGATAAGTTTCACCTAAATTCATTGCTAATTGATTTTCTGAATCCATAAGAATCATATGTATAAAAAAAACATTACCAGGTTCTATTATGTATGGATTTCCAGTATAAAGCATTGGCCAGTCCATCCAATTTGGAGCAAAAGTAGCTCCTAAAGAATAACCACAAGCATTCATTCTAGCTTTATTATAACCAAGATTATCAAACGTTTTGGCGTGCATATCAAAAACTTCCCCAACTTTATTTCCTGGCTTTAATTTATTTTCGCAGTTCTTTAATGCTTCTATACAGGCTTCATGCATTTTATAATGCTTAGGATTTGCTTTACCAATAGGAATAGTTCTAAACATTGCTGAATGATAATGTCTGTAAGTGCCAGCCCATTCGATTGTTAGTTGATCTGGATTATTTAAAATTTGTTTTTCTGCTTGATATCTACATAGAAGTGCATTCTTACCTGAGCCAATTATAAATTCGTTAGCAGGATAATCTCCACCTCCTTCAAATATAACTTTATTCATTTCTGCTAATATTTTAGATTCACTGATTCCTGCTTTTGCGTGTTTCCAAACTTCATCTAATGCTTTATCTGCAAGCTCTGCACTTTTTCTTACATATACGATTTCTTCTTTTGATTTAACTACTCTAAGTTTTGTTATTAATTCTGATTTATCTTCTATTAAACAATAATTTTCTAAAGATTTATTAATTCTTAAAGCATTTCTTCCAGTTAAACCATAAGCTTCATACTCAACTCCTAATTTTTTTCCTTTGAGGTTTAATTCATCTAAAATAACTTTAAGATCATTAGTTGGATTAGATTGATTTTTATCGATCCAAATTCTTATATCTTCAATATTAGAAGTATTTTGTGCTTGTCTTAAATCCGGGGCTCTAGTTAACAAAATAATATTTCCTTTTTGATCTAAAATCAAAGTTTGAAAAAAAACATATCCAAATGTGTCATAACCAGTTAGCCAATACATAGACTCTTGTCTAAACATTAGTAGAGCATCAATATTCTCCTTCTTCATTGAATTTAAAACTTTTAATTTTCTTGATTTAAATTCTTCTTTTGAAAAATGCAGACCCATTAGTTGATATCTAATACAGTCGCTGGATCTAATCTAGTTCCAAACCAGTTTAATCTTACATCTAAATGAGGACCTGTTGATCTACCACTTGAACCAACTGTTCCAATGATATCTCCTTGTTTTACAATATCACCTTTTTCAATGAAGATTTCATCTAAATGCATATACAAAGTTGAAATTCCATGACCATGATCAAAAATTAAAGTCGCACCTGTAAAATACAAATCATTTTCTGCCAAAGTTACAATACCATCAGCCATTGCTTTAATAGGTGTTCCAAGATCACCTGCAAAATCAATTCCATAATGCGGCCAACGAGGTTTGCCATTTAATATTCTTTGACTTCCATAGACACCAGTGATTATTGCATTTTCTAAAGGTAAAATGAATTTATCCTTAAAAAAATCTAAATCAGAATTTATTTCTCTTGCTATAGCTATAAGTTTATTTTCTTTTTTAATTCTTGCATAGACTTCTTCTGGCGGAGTAACTTTTTTTTCCTCCAATCCATCAATTCTTTGAATATTATATTTTCTTTTTTGAACTTTCTTAATAACTTTATTTGTGTTTCCATCTTTTTCAATTTGAATTACAACATCATATTTTCTTTCTCTATCTAACCCAAACGCAAAATATCCATCTTTAGTAATTTTCACTTTTCTTTTATCTATCCTAACAGTAGAATTTGGATCAGTTTTACCTATTATGTAATGTCCTTGGATAAATTTACCCTTAAACTCAACCGAATAAGATTTAAAGGAAATAAAAAAAATTAATAAAAAAAACTTAATTATTTTGCAGTCCATCCGCCATCTACTAATATAGAAGTTCCATGAATCATTGAAGCTGCGTCAGACGCTAAAAATACAACTGTTGATGCTATTTCTGACATTTCTGCAAACCTGCCTAAAGGTATATTATTCAATGTTTCTTTTCTAAATTTTTTATTTTTTAAGAATTTTTTAGTCATTGGTGTTACAACAAAAGTAGGGGCGACTGTATTAACTCTTATATTGTATTTTGCCAAATCTACAGCCATACCTTTTGTTAATCCTTCTAGACCCCATTTGTTCATATTATAAACACTTCTTATTGGTCCTCCCACATGACCCATTTGTGAAGACATATTTATAATTGAAGCACCAATTTTTTTTCTATTTTTAAGATTTATCATTTTTAATGCGCACAGTTGGGCTACATTAAAAGCTGCAATAGTGTTTATCTTAACTAAATATTCCATGTTTTTAGTTTTAACCTTTGTAAAATGTTCAGGAATGTTGTTTCCAGCATTATTTACCAGAATATCAATTCTTTGTTGTTGATTAACTATTGATTTTATTTGATTATAATTAGTAATATCACAAACGTAAGACTTACATTTTACCTTAAATTTTTTAATTATTTTTGAAACCTGATTTAAATCTTTTTTTGTTCTACTAACTATTAAAAGGTTAGCACCAGCTTCAGCTAATGCAATAGCACAAGCTTTACCTAGACCTTTACCAGCACCTGTGACCAAAGCAATTTTATTTTTTAAATTATATTTTTTTAAATACATATTACTTATATGAATAACTTTATATCAGTATAAATCAATTCAATAGCAACAACCAGTATTGCAATTAATCCAAGCCATGCAATCCACCTATATTTTTTAATCCAGCCAGATATTAATGTAGCTCCAACAGCCATAATCGCAATTGATAAAAGCAAACCAAAAATTAATAGGAAATAATGATCTTTAGCTGCTCCAGCTACACCCAAAACATTATCTAAACTCATCGTAAAATCTGCAATTAAAACAGTGCTTATTGCTTTAAAAAAACTAGAATTATCAACTTTTATATTGTGATTTTCATCTGATTGTTTTTTAATTACATCTACATAAAGTTTATAAACTATATAAAGTAATGCTAATCCACCAATTAATCTTAATCCTTTGATTTGTAATAGATAAGCAGTTAATAAAGTAAGTATTATCCTTAAAACAACTGCTCCACTAATGCCCCAGAAAATAATTTTTTTTCTTTGTTCAATAGGGAATTGTGAGGCAACCATTCCTATAATAATCGCATTATCACCTGCTAATACTAAATCTATTAAAACTATTTGGATAAATATTACGATTTGTTCGGATAACATTATCCGTTCAATATCATATCAGCACCCTTTTCAGCAATCATAATTGTAGGAGCATTAGTATTACCAGAAGTAATGTTAGGCATGATTGATGCATCGATTACTCTTAAATTTTGAATTCCTCTTACTTTTAAAGAATCATCAACAACTGCCATATCATCATTACCCATTTTACAAGTTCCAACAGGATGAAAAATTGTCTGAGTAAAATCTGCACCTGCTTTAACTAATTCTTCATCTTCTGTAATATGAACTCCAGGTCTATATTCCTCAGGCTCATATTTTTTAAAAGTTTCAGTTTCTAACATTATTTTTCTAACTATTTTTAAACCTTGAGCTGCAACTTTTCTATCTTCATCAGTAGACAAATAATTCATTTTGATTTTAGGATAAACTCTACTGTCGTTACTCACTATATTTATTTCACCTCTGCTTGTAGGTCTTATATTTGCCACTGTTGGAGTAATTCCTTCAAAATCATGCATTGGTGTAACACCTAATATATCTGTACTAACAGGCGAAACATGAAATTGTAAATTAGGAGTAGATCGAGAGGCATCACTTTTTACAAAACCACATACCTGGCTAGCCCCCATAGTAACAGGACCACTTTGATTAAGAATATATTCAAGTCCCATTAAAAATCTACCAAATAAACTTTCAACTTTTCGATTCAGAGATTTTAAATTTTTCACTTTGTAAACCGGTCGAAACATTAAATGATCCTGTAAATTTTTACCAACACCATTCAATTCTTGTATAACTTCTATTCCAAAATTTTTAAGTTTATGACTTTCTCCTATTCCAGAAACTTGCAAAATATGTGGAGAACCAATTGAGCCAGCAGATAAGATTACTTCTTTTTTTGCATTTACTGTATTTAATTTATCACCAGTATAATAACTTACTCCTGTAGTTTTTTTTTCTTCAAAATTTATTTTTTGTACATGAGCATTTACTATAATTTTTAAATTAGATCTTTTTTTTACTGGATTTAAATAGCCCTTAGCAGCACTACATCTTAACTTTAATCCAACTTTATTAAAATTTGTAGTGAACTGAAAAAATCCAATTCCAAAATTATCCCCTGTATTAAAATCAATTGTTTTAGGAATTCCATACTCTTCAGCAGCATTTTGAAATTCATCTAGTAACTTTAAATTTATTTTTTTATTTGCAACGCTGATCGGTCCACTGTCATTATGAAATTCACTTTTACCTAATTCATTATTTTCCGACTTCAAAAAATAAGGCAAAACATCATTCCAACCCCAACCAGTGTTACCTAACTGCCTCCATATATCGTAATCTTCTTTTTGACCTCTAATCCATAAAAGTCCATTAATTGAAGAACTTCCACCTAAAGTTTTTCCTCTTGGATATCTTATTGATCTATTATTCATGGTTTCATCTGGTTCAGTTTTAAAGCACCAGTCAACTTTAGGATTATGCATTGTTTTAAAATAACCTACTGGAATATGTATCCATGGATAAGTATCTTTTCCACCAGCTTCTATTAAAAGAACTTTATTTTTAGGATTTGCTGAAAGTCTATTAGCTAAAACACATCCTGCTGAACCAGCCCCAACAATAATATAATCAAAATTTTCCATTTCTAGTTGAATTGTTTTTTTTAACAATCATTATTTATTGTTTTTTACACTCATATTCGCTAGTTGTCACTTGTATCAAATTGCTTTTTCTGGTTTGATGCGCCCGTTAAATTTAACTAACAAAAAGGGAAAATAATGAAAAAAATCATTTCAATGCTTTTTGCTTCAGTTTTAGTTTTTGGTTTTATTACTAATGCTAATGCAGCAAAAACATTAAAGTGCCAAACTGTTATCAGTGCAAAAGCTGATGAAGTTGTAATGTTAAAAGACTTTACAGACACAGTTACTGCTTTAACAGGAGGCTCATTAAAATTTGAAATCATGCCTGCAGGAACAGTTGTTGGTGTTAAAGAAACACTAGATGCTGTTGATAAAGGTTTAATCGATTGTGGATTTGCTTGGACGCACTATTGGTCAGGTGATCATCCAGCAGCAATGTTATTTGGTTCGCCGGTAGCAGGAGCTGGAGTAGGAATTGATAACTTAGCATTCCTATCATGGTTCCAATACGGTGGTGGAAAAGAACTATACGATCAATTATGGTCAGAAATGGGAAGAGACATAAAAGGATTTATGCTTCAACCAGTTGGACCAGAAGCTTTAGGTTGGTTTCCAAAACAAATCAAAAATATGGATGATTTCAGAACATATAAATTCAGAACTCCTCCAGGAATTCCAGGACAAACTTATAAAGACATTGGTATTGCTTCAGTAGCTATGGGAGGCGGAGATATTCTTCCAGCTCTTCAAGCAGGAACAATCGATGCTGCTGAATGGTGTTGTCCGAAACCTGATTTAGTATTTGGTTTTTATAAAGTTCTAAAACACTATTACTTGCAAGGCTTACACCAAGTAGTGGTTAATGCTGATTTTTACATGACTGGAAAAACGTACAAAGGTTTAACTGATCATGAGAAAAAATCTCTTGAAGTTGCAGCTAATGCATCTTTAGCAAAATCATTAAGCTACAGAATATATGAAAACGGTAAAGCTCTTGCTGAGTTAACAACTAAGCATGGTGTTATACTAGAAGATACTCCTACAGATTATTTTAAGGAGTATATGGCAGCAGCTAAAGCTACTTTAAACAAAAATGCAGCAAAAAATGCATTTTTCAAAAAAGTTTGGGACTCCCAAAAAGCTTTTGCTGATATAGCTGTTCCATTCTGGAGTGGTGCTCAAATGTCTAATGCTAAGCTAGGAATGGCTCACGCAGCGACATTGAAGTAATATAGTTTTAATACAAAACTATAATAAAATTAGAATAAAGCGGACTTTAAGGTCCGCTTTATTTTTTTATAAGGCATTATGACAAAAGAACCAGGTAGACTAGATATTTCAGATGAAATGATTGCTGAAAGGCGAGGTGGATCAGGTAAAATGCCTGAAGATATGCCTAAGTGGATGGCGAAAGCTATTACTTCAATTGATAAATTTAGCAAGATAACAGGTAATATAGTTTGTTGGATTTTAATGCCATTAATTATTGCAATGACCTATGAAGTTATTGCTAGAAAATTATTTTTAGCCCCTACAATTTGGGCATATGATATGAGCCGATTTTTGTATGGAGCTTTATTCATGTTAGGTGCAGGTTATGCACTCTCAAAAGGAGTTCATATAAGAGCAGACTTTTTGTACAGAAATTTTAAAGTTAAAAATCAAGGATTAATTGATTTTGTTTTATATATTTTATTTTATTTTCCAGGACTAATCGTATTTCTTTATATGACAACTGGATTCCTCCAAGAGTCAATTATGAGAGGAGAAAGAGGAATGGATACTACTTGGATGCCGTACATGTGGCCAATAAAATCATGTTTATGGTTTGGTATTGTTTTTTTATTAATACAAGGAATTTCAGAATTATTTAAAAGCTATTATGCTATGACTAAAGGAAAGTGGCCAGGTAATCAATGATTGCTGAATTAATTGACCCAGCCATATTAGGTTTTATTTTAATTGGTGTAATGCTTTTTTCTATATTTGTTGGTTTTCCAATTTCTTTTACTTTAATATTTTTAGGTTTTGTTTTTGGCTATTTAGGTTTTGGAAAACTTGTTTTTTATCTAATGACCTTGCAGTTTTCGATGGTTATGACCGAACAAACTCTAGCCGCCGTACCACTTTTTGTCTTTATGGGTATAATGATGGAACAAGCTGGATTAATGGAAAGATTATTTTCAGCATTCCAATTAATGTTAGCCAAAGTTAGAGGGTCTTTATATTATGCTGTACTTTTTGTTTCAGTAATATTTGCAGCGGCCACAGGAATAGTAGGTGCATCAGTTACAATTTTAGGAATTATGGCTGCAAAATCAATGAATAGATCAGGATATAATGTAAGATTAGCCGCAGGTACTATTACTGCAGGTGGTACTCTAGGAATATTAATTCCACCAAGTATTATGCTTGTAGTCATGGGTCCAATAATGGAAATTCCTGTAATTGATTTATTTGCAGCAGCAATTTTTCCAGGAATTCTACTTGCTAGTTTATACGCAGCTTACACTACTATTAGATGTATGATGAATCCAAAATTAGGACCACCTTTACCAGTAGAGATGAGAGCAACAAGTATGAAAGAAGTTTGGGTAGAATTTTTTCTTGGTTTAGTTCCTCCTGCTGCATTAGTTTTTTCAGCTCTAGGAAGCATTCTGTTAGGTTTCGCAACACCAACAGAAGCAGCTGGCTGTGGTGCTATGGGTGCTTTATTATTATCTCTTGCTTATAAAAAATTAACTTTTTCAAAACTTCAAGATGCTCTTGTAAAAACTTTAGAAATATCTGCTTTAATAATGGTTTTGGTAGCTGCTTCAAATTTCTTTGGTGCAGTTTTTGCTAGACTTGGAACACCTATGCTTCTTACAGAATTTTTACTTTCTTTAGAAATGAATAAATATTTAATTTTAGCTATTGTAATGGGTGTAATTTTTCTTTTAGGATGGCCTTTAGAATGGGTTCCAATAGTAATGATTATAGTTCCAATTATATTACCTTTAATTGAAGCTCTAGGGTTTAATTTAACTTGGTTTGCAATTTTGGTTGCTGTAAATCTTCAAACCGCCTGGCTGTCACCACCTGTGGCTTTATCGGCCTATTTTTTAAAAGGAGTTGTTCCTGAATGGGATTTAAAAGATATTTACTTAGGAATGATGCAATTTATGGTTCTTCAAATAATTGGGCTTATAATAATTATAGTTTTTCCAAAAATTGTTCTTTGGTTACCTACGGTCTTATATGGACAGTAGATTATATTGGTTTATTATAAGCATGTGATTCAAGAAAAAGATAAAACAAACCTCATAAACTGGAATATTGTATCGATAAATCCAAAAGAGAAAAATTGGAATTGGCTAGATTTATTTTGTGTTTGGGCCAATAGCACACAATCTATAATTGGTTTTTCTTTAATTGCCTCACTATATATTTTATATGATATAGGTTTCGTCTTAGTTTTTTGCAGTTCATTAGTTGCAGCATTGTTAGTATATTTTTTAGCAAACTTTATTTCTATGCCTTCTCAAAAACACGGATTACCATTTCCAGTAATTTTAAGAATTTCAACAGGCATCACTGGAGCTAAATATATATCTTTGTTTAGAGGATTGGTTGGAATTTTTATGTTTGGAGTACAAACATATTTTATCTCTAAATCAATTGGATATTTAATAAGAATACTAATTTATAATATTGAGCCAAATTTTTTAGATCAAGACTATTTTTTACTTTTTTTTATGGGAATGAATTTAATAGATTGGTTTTCTTTAGTTCTAACTCTATTATTTCAATACATAATATTTTCTAGTGGCTCTAAAAATAATAGAAATTTTATAAAATTTTCTGCGTTATTCGTTTATTTTGGATTAACTTTTTTTTCAGTAATAATTATATCGGAAAATTATTTAGCTCTTAAGCAAGTTTTAAAAGAAATAATTATCTTTGAAAATATATTTACAAAACAAAATATTAATCCATTTTTTTCAGTAACAGGTACAATTTTTGCCTACTTTTCAATAATGATTTTAAGTTTTGGCGATTTTTCAAGGTATGTTAAAAATGATTCAGAAATTATTAAAGGTAACTTAAGTTTAATAATTAATCTTTTATTGTTTTCGCTTTTTGCATTAATAATTGTCTTAGGTTCTCAAATTATTTTCGAAAATAGAAATATACAAATTGAAAGAATTTTAACAAATCCAGCTGATATAATTGGAAAATTTAACAACTCATACCTTACGGCAACAGCTCTGATATTTATATTATTTGCTTCTTTGTCTACTAATTTAATTGCAAATTATATCCCTACACAAAATGTTTTACTTAATTTTTTACCCAAAAATTTAAATTTAAATAGTTCTGGCTTTATAATAGTTTTAGTTGGACTTGTTGTTGGTATTTTTTGGGAATCAATATTAAGTAAAATTGGAATATTGTCTATAGTTGATACTATTGCAGCTTTTTTTGGTCCACTATTTGGAGTAATGGTAATTGATTATTATATTGTTAAAAAAAAATTAATTGTAAATAAAGATATATTCTCTCCAGATACAGAAGGTAATTATTACTATTCTTCTGGATGGCATATAAAAGCATTTTATTCAATATTAATTGGCTTCATTTTTGCTGCATCAACTATTTGGAATCCTAATCTTAATTTTATTCAAACTTATTCTTGGCTGATAGGTGCATTTATGTCCTCGTTAACTTATTATTTATTAACTAATTAAATAATATGAAGGCTTTAGTTTATACAGACACTCAAAAATTAGAATATAAAAATTTTAATGAACCGAATTTAGTTAATGGAGAAAGTATAGTGAAAGTTTCTGCTTCTGGAATTTGTGGATCTGATATGCATGCATATCACGGAAAAGATGAAAGAAGAATTCCTCCATTAATATTAGGACATGAAATTAGTGGTACAATTCAAGAAGGTATTAATAAAGGAAAAAAAGTAGTTCTTAATCCTCTTATAACTTGTGGAGATTGTGAATACTGCCAATATGAAAGAGAACATTTATGTAAAAGTAGATTGCTTTTAGGTATGAATAGACCAATTGAAAGACAAGGTGGTTTTGCTGAGTTGGTTTCAATTCCTAATAAAAATATATATGAATTACCTGAAAAATTACACATGAATAAAGCGCCAATAGCTGAACCAACAGCCGTAGCACTTCATGCAGTAGAACTAGGAGAAAATAGTTTAAAAAAAAAATTAAATAATAGTCGTGTACTGGTTATAGGAGGTGGAGCTATTGGACTACTTTCAGCACTAATTTTAGAAAAAATAAAAAGTTGCAGTGAAATTTTTTTGTCAGAACCAAATAAAAATAGAGCAGAAGTGTGTTCTAACACCTTAAGATCCAAATGTTTAAAACCAAATGATCCATTATTGCTTGAAAATTCATTTGATTTAATAATCGACTCTGTTGGACTAGAAATTACAAGACAAACTGCTATTAAATTAATAAAACCTGGTGGATCAATTGTTCATATAGGATTAACTCAGCCAGCAGGCGAGTTTGATTTTAGAAAAGCAACTTTGCAAGAAATAACTTTCATTGGAACTTACTGTTATACAAATAAAGATTTTGAGAAAACACTGGAATTATTATCAACTAGCAAATTAGGTAATCTTGATTGGATAGAATACCGGGATTTAAGCAAGGGGGCTGAAGCATTTAAACAAATCCATGATGGATCATGCTCGGCCCCCAAAATTATACTTATTCCTTAATAAATTGGCTTTTTTAGAGGAAATATTTTTTTTTTATTTTCAACATCAAACGATTCTTGAGATACAACTGGTGCTAAAATAATTAATGACCAATAAACTAACAGAATAAATATTGAAATGGTTTTCAAAGTTTTTCGCCGTTAAGTTGACAGTTTTCTTTATTTATTTTGTTTTCAAAATCTTCAAGGTTCTCTCTATTAACGATCCAGACGAAAGATTTTTCGTAGGTATCATTCAATGCTACCTTAGTACACTTTTTACCCAATTTTACAGTATGAGTGCTACAATTTGTTAAAAGTAAAAAAGAAAAAATTATTAATATAGTTTTCATAGCATATATTTAGATGTTGATTTTGTGTTTAGAATGACAAAAAAATGTCAGAAGTATGTTTTGGATATATTTGATTTTTTTTCGAATTGCATATATGAAACTTAAAAATGCAATTTTTACTATTAAAATTATTTTTATTTTTCTTTATTTTCTTATCATATTCAAATGCTGAGATTCAAAAGGTTTTTGAATTTAGTGGTGATGAGCTTAAAAATTTAAAAGTTAGAAAAATTAAAAACGAAACAAAGTATTCTGTAGAAACTAATGAAAATGGCAACCTTTTAAAAGCTGTATCAAACGGTACAGCATCCGGTTTAGGTAAAGAAATAATAATAAATTTAAATAAAACACCATATATAAACATAACTTGGAAGGTTGAAAAAGATCTAAAAGGTATTGATGAAAAATCAAAGAAAGGACACGATTATGCAGCTAGAGTTTTCGTGGTTAAAAAAACAGGAGCAACAGCTCTTTCTAATAGAGCTATTAATTACGTTTTTTCAAGCAATAACTTGATAAATGAAAGCTGGAGAAGTCCTTTTACAAAAAAATCAATAGATTATGTTTTAGCAACAACTAAAAACAATCTGAATGAATGGGTCACTGTAAAAGCCAATGTTAAAGAACATTTTAAAAAACTTCATGATTTGGACGTTAATGAATTAAACGGTGTTGCTATAATGTCAGATACAGATAATTCAAAAATGAAAGCCATATCCTACTTTCAAAATATTTATTTTTCCTCAGAATAACTATAATTTTGTATATTTCTTTAATACAAGAGTGACAAATGAAAGAACAATAGCAACCACAACATCTTCTAGAGGTGAAGCATTTGGAACACCAAAATTCCATATAATAACACCTAATAACCAGATAATATAAATTTTCATTTTAAATTAATTATTCATTTGTATTAAATATTTTAGTATTTTGATATCAAAAATTATGACAAAAAATTTTATATACAAAGTTAAGATTTATTATGAAGACACTGACTCAGGCGGAGTTGTTTATTATGCGAATTATTTAAAATTTTTAGAAAGAGCAAGATCTGAAATTATATATTCATTTGGTTTAACTAATAAAAAATTATTAAATGATCATAATACATTAATAATAGTTAAATCTTGCAATATAAAATATAAAAAACCAGCAAGATTTGAGGATGTTCTTACAATAAATTCTAAAATCAAATCAATTTTAAAGGTATCTTTTATAATGGAACAAATTATAAAAAGAGATAATGAAATAATTTCTGAATCTGAAGTTGTCTTAGTTACTGTAAACAGTCAAGGAAAGCCTATTAAGATTCCAGAGGCTCTTTTACAGTCTTTTGAAAAAATTATTTAAACCATTTTCAAAACTTTTTTAAATAAATTAGTCATTTTTTGTTCATTAATTCGACCAGTATTCACATTTCTAGGGCTAGGATGATAACAACCCACAAGCAAAGAATTATTTGGTAATTTATAAATTTTATTATGTCCAAATTTGATTTTTTCTAAAAAATTATAATTTGATTTATAAAAATAAACACATGCATCAAAAGCTACTTTTCCAAGAGCTACTATTACTTTTAGATTTTTAAGTTTAGTAATTTCATCGTTAAAAAAATTAAAACAATTATCTAGTTCAGTTTTTAAAGGTTTATCGCCAGGGGGAACACATTTTAAAGCAGTTGTAATGAATGCTTTTTTTAATTTTAACCCGTCATTAATATGTGTTGATGTAGATTGGTTTGATATTTTTGCATTATACAGACATTTGTAAAGAAATTCTGATGATTTATCTCCAGTAAATACTCTTCCAGTTCTTGTGCCACCATGTGCAGCTGGCGCTAATCCTACAAATAATATTTTACCATTTTTATCACCAAATCCAGTGATTGGTTTTCCCCAGTATGTTTCATCTTGATACTGTTTTCGTTTGTGTAAAGTAATTTTTTTTTGAAATTTAACTAATCTAGTACATTTCCTACAATTAATTATTTTTTTTTCTAATTTTTGAAATTCTAGATCCATGAATAAATATACTACATATTTTCAAAAATTGTTTTATAAAATAAAAATTTTGCTTTTGGCGTTAAGTGTGAGGCCGCATCACCTTTAACAAATATTTGATCTAAAGACATATAATTATTATTAATTTTATAGGTTTTTTTAAAAATATTATTAAAATCAATTATGGTAATTTTATTTTTAAAATTTGATTGGTTAACTATTTTTTCAAAAAGAATTTTATAATAAAAATTATATTTTTTTAGTATATGATTTTTATGTGGATGAAAAATAAGATATAATCTTTTAAAATCTTTATCTTCAAAAACTTTATCGAGGTATCTATTAAATACAATTGTAATATACTCTAATTCGTTATCATTAATATTATTCGATAATGGATCTACTATATTTTTCCACTTGCATCTTATTTTCCCAGTATAATTATGATATTTTTTTTCAAATTCATTGCTTAGTTTTTTAATTTTTATAAATTTATAAATGTTAAAATAGGAAGAATAGATTAAGTCATGTTTTTTGAAAACAAATTCTAAATTATAGGCTTCCTTCAAACCTAATTTTTCTGAATTTATATTTAATATTTGATTATTTATGTCTAATTTAATTCTATTTTTGTATCTACAGATCTCATCACCTATATCTGTTTGATCGATAATTGTGATTATTCTTTCAGGATTTATATTAAAATCATCTCTAATTATTTTTAATTGTAGTGTTAAGGGTGATAAAGAATACGAAGTAGCACCAGAATTTAATACATTTGAATTGTATTTATGTGCAACTTCATTAAATAATTTATTTATTTCATTTCTATATAAATTTTTTTCTAAAATATTTTCTGCCCATGAATCACCATTAATTAAAATTGATTTTCCAGATTTATTTGAGAAATCATCATTTAATGTAGAAAAAATAAGATTTTCTTTATACTTATAATCTCTTCGTTTTTCATATTGATATTCTTTTAGATGATGTAATTTATAGTGATATTTTTTATAGATTTCAAAATCTTTTTTATTTTTAAAACCGGATATGTTATTTATCCAAAAATTTCCTAGAAAAAATTCTAATATCAATACAGTTAAAAAAAATGAAAATAATACTAAAAGTAAATTTTTTTTCATTAATTTCAACAGGTCATTCTTTTTTTTCTGAAAAAAATAAACTAATTAAAAATAATGCAGTCCAACCAGCACCTAATAATGCTTGCTTTGGTCCTTTTTGAGCTTCCCATATGTCAAAAAATAACGCTCCAATAATTAAACCAAATATATAGATTATTATTGCTATACTACTTTTTCTCATTCAATTTTTTTTCCTTAAACAAAGAAATCCCATTATTTACTTTATAATTATAAGACTCTTTGAAACTTTCGAGTTGCCATCCATACATTCTTTTTTGGATTTCTTGTAAATTATTTTTTTTCCAACTATCACGAGTATTTTCATCTTTCCAAATTTTTACTTCCTCTTTACTTCTTGCGCATCCATAACAATAACCAGTTATTGGATCAGTTTTACATATACTAATACAAGGAGAAATAATCATTTTTTTAACTTTTTATTCTTTTACACTATTATTCAGATTGGACAATTGTGAACAATATTATATAAAACCTCATTAATTAAGGGGCGAGTGGCGGAATTGGTATACGCGCTAGTCTTAGGAACTAGTGCCGCAAGGCTTAAGAGTTCGAGTCTCTTCTCGCCCACCAGAAATTATATGAAGGTAACTGTACAGAACAAAAAGGGTTTAGAAAAAAACATAAAAGTTTTGATAGATAAAAAGACAATCGAAACTTATATGGATAAAAAATATGAAGAAGTAAAAAAAAATATTTCATTAAAAGGGTTTAGACCAGGAAAAGTTCCTAAAGAAGTTTTAAAAAAGCAATTTGGAAAAGCTATTTATGGTGAGGTATTAGATCAATTATTAAAAGAAACTTCAACTAAAGCACTACAGGAAAATAATATTAAACCAGCAGGACAACCAAAAATAGATTTAAAATCTTTTGGTGAAGATAAGGAGCTCGAATATGAAATAGTTGTAACTGAACTACCAAAAATTGATGTCAAAGCATTAAATAAAATAAATATAAATGAATACGATGTCAAAATTGATAGTAAAGAAACTGATAAAAGAATTGAAGAAATTTCGAAAAATCAAAATAGATTTATTGCTAAATCAAATAATGAGTTATCAAAAGAAGGAGACATGATTGTTTTTGATTACAAAGCAACAATTGATGGAAAGGATTTTAAAGGTGGAGATGGAAAAAATACACAGATAGTAATAGGTAAAGATTTATTTATAAAAGGTTTTGACAAAAATTTAACCAATACAAAAAAAAATGATCAAAAAATTTTTGAAATTAAATTACCTGAAAATTATCCTCATAAAGAATTTTCTGGAAAAATGGCCAAGTTTGTTTGTGATATAAAAGAAATAAAGAAACCTGAAGCAATAATTATAAATGATGAATTTGCTAAAAGTTTAGGTGCAAAAGATTTAAAAAATCTTAAAGAATTAATTTCAAGTCAAATTAAACAAGAATATAAAAATTCTTTAGACAATATAACTAGAAATCAAATATTAGAGCAATTAGAAAAAATTAAATTAGAAGAAATACCACAAAATTTAATTGATCAGGAAGTTTCTGTTTTATCCCAGGGTATGAAAAATGAAGATATCAACAAAAGAAAAACCGAATTTCAAAATAAAGCAAAAAAAAGAATTAAGCTTGGATTAATTTTAAATGAAATAGGAGAAAAAAATAAAATAAATGTAGAAGATAGTGAAATTCAAAGAGAAATACTAAAACAATCTCAAATGATGCCTGGACAAGAAAAAATAGTAATGGATTTTTATCAAAAAAATCCATCTGCTGCGGCTAGTCTTAGAGGTACTGTTTATGAAAATAAAATTATAGAACACATTAAATCTAAAGCTAAATCTCTAAAAAAAGAAATAACTAAGTCTGAGGCAGAAAAATTAATTAAAGAAGAAAATGAAAAACATTTAAAAAAGGAACAAACAGAAAAGACCAAGGCAGATTTAAAAAATAAAACTTCATCAAAAAAAACAACTTCTTTAGTAAAAAAACCCAAAAAAGCAAAAAAAGTTAGCAAAAAGTAATCTCAAGTTGTATAAGTAAAAACCGAATCATGAGTGAAAAAATATTTGAACAAATGAATAATTTAATTCCTATGGTTGTAGAGCAATCTAGCCGTGGGGAAAGAGCATACGATATATTTTCAAGACTATTAAAAGAGAGAATAATTTTTTTAGTTGGACCAATAAATGATAACGTGGCATCTTTAGTTACGGCGCAAATGTTGTTTTTAGAATCTGAAAATCCTAAAAAAGAAATTTATTTTTATATAAATAGTCCAGGTGGTTTAGTTACTTCAGGTTTAGGAATCTATGACACAATGCAATATATAAAACCAGATATAAGCACATTATGTATAGGTCAAGCAGCAAGCATGGGATCATTTCTTCTAGCAGCCGGCACTAAGGGAAAAAGATTTTCTTTGCCAAATTCAAGAATTATGGTTCATCAACCATCCGCAGGATTTCAAGGACAAGCAACAGATATTGAAATACATGCTAATGAAATTCTTTCTTTAAAAAAAAGATTAAATGAGATTTATTCAAAACATACAGGAAAAGGGGTAGAAGAAATTAAAACTGCTTTAGAAAGGGATAATTTTATGACACCTAATGACGCAGAAAAATTTGGATTGATTGATGAAGTTGTGGAGAAAAGATCTTAAGTTACAAGATCTTGTTTATTTCAATGCTTACTTGATTAGTTATCACAAGTTGTAATAATGTAAGGAAACTGATTCGAAATAAAAAAAATGAGTAATAATAAAAATATTTTATATTGTTCTTTCTGCGGTAAAAGCCAGCATGAAGTAAAAAAATTAATTGCAGGGCCAACAGTTTTTATATGTGACGAGTGTGTTGAGCTTTGTATGGATATAATCAAAGAGGAAAGCAAAGATACATTCGTAAAACAAAAAGACGGACTACCATCACCCAAAGAAATTTGTGAAGTGTTGGATGATTATGTTATAGGTCAAAATCATGCTAAAAAAGTATTATCCGTTTCTGTGCACAATCATTATAAAAGATTGAATTATGAAACCAAAACAACCAAAACTGTTGAATTAGCAAAATCTAATATATTATTAGTTGGACCAACAGGGTGTGGAAAAACATTATTAGCACAAACATTAGCGAGAATACTAGATGTCCCATTTACTATGGCAGACGCAACAACATTAACAGAGGCAGGATATGTAGGTGAAGATGTCGAAAATATAATTTTAAAATTACTTCAAGCTGCAGATTATAATGTAGAAAAAGCACAAAGAGGAATAGTTTACATAGATGAAGTTGACAAGATTAGTAGAAAATCTGAAAATCCTTCAATAACAAGAGATGTCTCAGGCGAAGGAGTGCAACAGGCATTATTAAAAATTATGGAAGGAACAATAGCAAGTGTTCCTCCACAAGGCGGCAGGAAACATCCACAACAGGAATTTTTACAAGTTGATACTACAAATATATTATTTATATGTGGAGGAGCTTTTGCAGGTTTAGATAAAATTATTTCTCAAAGAAATAAAGGTACAGCTATTGGATTTGGTGCAGAAGTTAATTCTACAGAAGATAAAAAGACGGGCGAGTGGATGAAAAGTTTAGAACCAGAAGATTTATTAAAGTACGGTTTGATACCAGAGTTCATAGGAAGGTTGCCAATTATTGCAACACTAGAAGATTTAGATGAAAGTTCATTGGTGAAAATTTTGTTAGAACCCAAAAATTCTTTAATAAAACAATATCAAGAATTATTTAAACTAGAGGGAGCAAAACTTACATTTAAACAACAAGCTGTTAAAGAAATTGCTATACAGGCAATTAATAAAAAAACTGGAGCTAGAGGCTTGAGATCTATATTGGAAAATATCCTTTTAAAAAGCATGTTTGATTTACCAAGCTCCAAGAACGTTGAAGAGGTAGTAGTTGATCAATCTGCGGCCAAAGGGACTACTCAACCAATCACCATACATTCTAAAGAAAATAACAAGAACAAAACAGAAAAATCATCAGCAGCATAATCAGAAATCTTAATAAATTAAATATTTTTATTGAAAAAATTAATTTAATATCCATATTTATTAAATGGAAGTTAAGTTAACACACCCATTATTGCCATTGAGAGATATAGTGGTATTTCCAAGCATGGTAATACCTTTATTTGTTGGAAGAGATAAATCAATAAATGCTCTAAATGAGGTCATGAAAAATGACAAAAAAATTATATTAGTTACGCAAAAAAATTCTGAAGTAGACGATCCTAAAGAAAATGACATTTTTCTATACGGATGTGAGAGTAGTATATTGCAATTGCTGAAACTACCAGATGGAACAGTTAAAGTTTTGGTGGAAGGCAAAAAAAGAGTAAAAATTTTAAAATTTAAAGAAGAAGAAAATTTTATTTCTTGTACTTACGAACAGATTAATGATAATAAAACTCAAGAAGATTTATTTCCATTAGCTATTACTGCTATTAAAAGATTAGAAAAACTTTCATCAATTAATAAAAAAGTTTCTCAAGATGTAATTTCAAACATTAAGCAAATGAAAAGTTCATCGCAGATTGCTGATAACCTTGCTTCTCATTTAAACTCAACTATTTCTGAAAAGCAGCAATTATTTGAAACATTGGATGTAAAAAAAAGATTAGAGGGTATTATCAAAATAATCGAAAATGAAGCTAGTATAATTGGAGTTGAAAAAAGAATTAGAGGAAGAGTAAAAACTCAAATGGAAAAAACTCAAAGAGAATATTATTTAAATGAACAATTAAAAGCCATTCAAAAAGAATTAGGAGAAATTGAAGAAGGTAAAGATGAAACTTCAAATCTTAATAAAGCAATTTTAAAAGCGAAAATGCCTAAAGAGGTTCAAAAAAAATGTATGTCAGAGTTAAAAAAATTAAGAAACATGAGCCCAATGTCTGCAGAGGCCACGGTAGTAAGAAACTATCTTGATTGGATGATTGACATACCATGGTACAAAAAAGATCAAGTTGATATTGATTTATCAAAAGCAATGAAAGTTTTGGACCAAGATCACTTTGGCTTAGAAAAGGTTAAAGAAAGAATTATTGAATTTCTTGCAGTTCAAAAACGTATGCAAAAGATAAAAGGTCCAATACTATGCTTAGTAGGACCTCCAGGAGTGGGAAAAACTTCTTTAGGAAAATCTATTGCTAGAGCTACTAACAGACAATTTGTTAGAATGTCTTTGGGTGGCGTTAGAGATGAAGCTGAAATAAGAGGTCATAGAAGAACTTACATAGGATCATTACCTGGAAAAATTCTTCAAATGATGAAAAAAGCGGGTACAAAAAATCCTTTATTCTTATTAGATGAAGTTGACAAAATTGGAAACGATTATCGAGGAGACCCATCTTCTGCTCTTTTAGAAGCTTTAGATCCTGAACAGAATAAAACTTTTAATGACCATTATTTAGAAGTTGATTACGATTTATCTGATGTTTTGTTTGTAACTACTGCAAATACATTAAATATTCTTCCACCATTATTAGATAGAATGGAAGTAATAAGAATCCCAGGATACACGGAAGACGAAAAAATTAATATTGCGAATAAGTATCTTTTACCAAAACAAATTAAAGATAATGGAGTTAAAGAAGGAGAGCTTGATATTAAAGACGGAACTATCAAAGAACTAATTAGAAGTTATACAAAAGAATCTGGTGTAAGAAATTTAGAAAGAGAAATATCTAAAATTGCAAGAAAATCTGTGAAAAAAATTGTTAATAATGAAACTTCCAAAGTTGAAGTAGATGAAAAAAACTTAAAAGACTTTCTTGGAATTAAAAAATTCAAATTTGGTGAATTAGAAAATGAAAATAAAGTTGGAATTGTTACAGGTTTAGCTTGGACTGAATTTGGAGGTGAAATTTTAAAAATTGAAACAGTTAACATGCCCGGAAAAGGAAAAATGTCAATTACCGGTAAACTAGGCGATGTAATGCAAGAGTCTGTTAAAGCAGCAAAATCTTTTGTAAGATCTAAAAGTCTTGAATATGGAATAATACCTCCGATCTTTGAAAAGAAAGACTTCCATATTCATGTACCCGAAGGAGCTACCCCTAAGGATGGACCATCAGCTGGTGTTGCTATGGTAACATCTATAGTTTCTTCTATTACTAAAATACCTGTAAACAGAGAAATAGCTATGACAGGCGAGGTGACTGTTACAGGTCAAGTTCTTCCAATAGGAGGCTTGAAAGAAAAACTTTTAGCTGCTCATAGAGCTGGAATTAAAACAGTACTTATACCTAAAGATAATGAAAAAGATCTAGTTGAAATTCCAAAAAAAGTTAAAGAAGATATTAAACTAATACCTGTTGAAACGGCAGATCAAGTTATAAAAATAGCTCTTACAAAAGAGTTAAAAAAAGTTGAATGGAATGATGTTGAAAACATTTCAAAAAGCAAAAGAGACGAAAAAACTCAAGCTAGCATTCAATAACTAATTTTTAATATAAATATTTTCTTTTTTATTTTCTAATAAATTATTATGAGCGTATTCCAAAGATTTTTCAAAATTTTTAACGTATAATTTAGTATTAAACAAAACAGAATTTTTTTTGTTTTTAATAAGCAAATCTTTGTAAAATTTTATATTTTTACTTATTTCAATAGTTTTACTTATATATTCAGCAAAATTTCTTACTATTAAATCATTTAATTTTAAATCGTTTAAAATACTAGCACATACATTGCTAGAAAAGGTTTCACCAGAAATTGTTAATATTGGAACATCCGCAGAAACGACATCACATGCTACAACATGTGATGAGTATGGATAAGTGTCTAAATATAAATCAACATTTTTTAATCTTGCTATATAGTCCGAATAATCAGGCAATTTATTTGCAAAGAATATTCTGTTATCGTTTAAACCAAGTTTTTTTGCTTCAGATAAAATATTTTTTCTTCCAGTATTATTGTCGTTATATAACCATAAAATACTATCTGGCAGTTTAAGAAGTATTTGTATCCAGCTATTAAAAACTTTTGGAGTTATTTTGTAAAATTTATTAAAATTAGCAAATATAATTTTGTTTTCAGGAATATTACACTCTTTTTTAGATATTTGTTTTTTAGATATTTCTTTTGAGTCATCATTAATCATAAAAGTGTGTGGAAGATATATAATTTTTTCTACAAAATATTTTTGTTTTGACTCTGGAATAACAAAGTTATCAGCAATTATATAGTCAATAGAATTTGATCCTAAAGTTCCAGCATACCCAAGATAATTAATTTGAATAGGAGCACAACCAATATTAAATATATTAAATCGATTACGTTGAGTAAAACCCATTAAATCAATTGCAATATCTATTTGATATTTTTTGGATAGATTTGCAATATTTTCATCAGAAACTGTTTCAACATCAATGAAATGGTTAAATAATTTATTTAATTTTTTTTTCATATCATCTTCTTTATTAAAAAATGAAAATGCAAAAGTTTCAAATTTTTCTTTGTCATGTAGTTCAATAAGTTTTTTTAATTGAAATGATACTGGATGGTTTCTAAAATCAGCTGAATAATATCCAATTTTAATTTTTTTATTTATTGAAGTTTTATATTTTTTTTCTTTAGATTTTTCGTAGCTTTCACTTTCAAGAGTTGCATTTTGTTTAATAATATTATTTGAGTCAAAAAAAGACAATAATGGCAGTGTGGTAGTAACCTTTTTCTTATCTTTAATTTTTTTTTCTATTTCAATAAGACTTTTTTCATAATTACTCCATATACATAGTTTATTTTTTGTATGAATAACATTTCCTAATGCACCAACATGATCTCTATCAAGAGTTAAAATTTTTTCATAATTTTCTAGTGCTTTTTCTAATTTATTTTGATTTTTGTATATATTTCCAATGTTGTTAAAAGCATCTGTTGATGGTTTAATTTTTAATGAATCTTTGTAATCACTAATTGCGTTATCAATATTGTTGAGATCTTTAAATGTTAATCCTCTATTATTATATGCTTCATGAGAATTAGGATTTAGCTTTATTGCTTTATTATAATAAATAATTGCTTCATCAAGTTCTCGAATATCTCTCAATGAGCTACCTAAATTAATATAAGCCTCAGGATTATTTGTATTGAGATTAATTGACTTTTTAAAACAATCTATAGACTCTTTATATTTTTTAATTTTTTTATAAGCTAATCCTAAATTATTAAAAGTTTCACTGTTATTGCTGTCAATTTTAATTGATTTTTTAAAATTATCTAAAGCATCTTTGATTTTATTTTGTTTTAAAAAAATTAAACCTTTTAAATTAAAATTTTTATGATTATTTTTGTCTAATGTAATTACTTTTTTACAACAGTCTAAAGCATCAGAATATTTTTCTGCACTTATTAAAGCTAAAGTTTTGTTCAAATATAAATCAACTATTTTTGGATAAAATTGAATAGCATAATCAAAAATTTCTATTGATTTTAAATATTTTTTTTTTTTAAATGCTATAACACCAATTAATAATAATGTATTTAAGTCCTTGGAATTTTTTTTAAGTATTTTTTGACATATTTCTTTTGCTTTATCTAGCTCCTGGTTTTCAAACAAATCTAAAGCTTCGTCGTATAATTTTTCCATTTTATAATTTTCTCTATCTTTAAATTTTAGATCTAGATTAAGATTTATATTCGTTATTATATATATAAAGTCAATTTTTTAGAATTTACTATATAAATAATTCAATAATTAGCTTTTATCTATTAACTTTTATGGTAAAAGTTTCATTTATTTGAGGGCGGTTAGCTCAGTTGGTAGAGCATCTCGTTTACACCGAGGGGGTCAAAGGTTCGAGTCCTTTACTGCCCACCAAATTAAAATTAACTGTGGGGGTGTAGCTCAGTTGGTTAGAGCGCCTGCCTGTCACGCAGGAGGCCGCGGGTTCGAGTCCCGTCACTCCCGCCACTACTAAATTGATAATTAATATCAATTATGAGTTTATATTAATAAATAAGCCTCAATTCATGTGACTTAACTACTCTTTTAATCTATGTAAAAGTGTGTATAATTAAATTCTTCACAAAATTTTTCTACTCAAAAATTTATTAACTTATATAAAAGAAAAAATGCTTGCGGAATTTTTAAAAGATTATTTAGCTATTGCTATATTTTTATTTATATCCTTGGGGTTAAGTATTTTATTTATAATTATTAATTTTACTTTCTCTCCAAAAAAACCGGACCCAGAAAAACTTTCAACGTACGAATGTGGATTTGAACCTTTTGAAGATTCCAGAATGGAATTTGATGTTAGATTTTATTTAGTGGCAATTTTGTTTATTATTTTTGATCTTGAAATTGCCTTTTTGTTTCCTTGGGCCATTTCATTAGGCAGCATAGGTTTGTTTGGATTTTTATCAATGATGATTTTTTTATTTATCCTAACAGTGGGATTTGTTTATGAATGGAAAAAGGGAGCTTTAGACTGGGAATAAAAATGAAAATAGATAATCGACTAGAGGAAATTCCAGACGAGTTTAAAAAACTTGCAGAGGAATTTGGAAAAAAGGGTTTTATAACCACTTCATTTGACAATTTAGTCAATTGGGCAAGAGCAGGATCACTACATTGGATGACTTTTGGGTTAGCTTGCTGCGCTGTTGAAATGATGCAAACTTCAATGCCAAGATATGATTTAGAAAGATTTGGAGCAGCTCCAAGAGCTTCGCCAAGACAATCTGATGTAATGATTGTAGCAGGTACACTAACTAATAAAATGGCACCAGCTCTAAGAAAAGTTTATGATCAAATGCCTGAGCCACGTTATGTAATATCAATGGGCAGTTGCGCAAATGGTGGTGGATATTATCACTATTCTTACTCAGTAGTAAGAGGATGTGACAGGATAGTTCCAGTTGATGTTTATGTACCAGGCTGCCCTCCTTCTGCTGAAGCTCTGTTGTATGGCATACTGCAATTACAAAAGAAAATTAGAAAAAAAGGATCCTTAGAAAGATAAAATGCAAAACATTCAAAAATTAGAAAAAAAAATTAATTCAGAGCTTACAACTAAAATTAAAACTTCAAAAATTAATCATGATCAGTTGTATTTTAAAATTGATCATGAAGATTTAATAAATGTAATAATTTTTTTAAAATCTAATCAAGAAACAAAGTTCAAACAATTGATAGACATTACGGCTGTGGATTTTCCAGAAGATAAAAAAAGATTTAAAATAGTTTATTTATTATTAAGTCATGAAAATAATAGTAGAATAATTATTGAGTATTCTATTAATGAAAATGAAGTTATTCCATCTGTTACTTCTATATTTCCATCAGCAAATTGGATGGAAAGAGAAGTTTTTGATATGTATGGAATTAAATTTAAAGACCATCCAGATTTAAGAAGAATCTTAACTGACTATGAATTTGAAGGATATCCACTTAGAAAGGACTTTCCAATAACTGGCCACAAAGAAGTTAGATATAGCGAAGATAAAAAAAAAGTTATTTATGAACCTGTTAGATTAGAGCAGAATTATAGAAACTTTGAATACGAAAGTCCATGGGAAGGCACTAAATACATAAAAAAACAAAGTAAAAAAGATGACTAAACATTCTAAAACATTAAATTTAAATTTTGGTCCACAGCATCCAGCAGCTCATGGAGTTCTTAGGTTAATTCTAGAGCTTGACGGAGAAGTAGTAGAAAAAGCCGATCCTCACATTGGTTTACTTCACAGAGGAACAGAAAAATTAATAGAAAGCAAAACTTATTCCCAAGCTATACCATATTTTGATAGGTTGGATTATGTAGCTCCAATGAATCAGGAACATGCTTTTACATTGGCAATTGAAAAAATTTTAAAAATAGAAGTTCCAATAAGAGCTCAATTTATAAGAGTCATGTTTTGTGAAATAGGTCGCATACTTAGTCATATACTTAATATAACAACTCAAGCTATGGACGTTGGTGCGTTGACTCCAACTTTATGGGGTTTTGAAGAAAGAGAAACTCTTATGACATTTTATGAAAGAGCTTCTGGTTCAAGATTACATGCAAATTATTTTAGACCAGGTGGCGTTCATCAAGATTTACCAAGAGGTTTAATTGATGATATATCAAAATTTTGTATTAATTTCCCGAAAATCATTGATGATTTGGAGTCGTTATTAACTGATAATAGAATTTTTAAACAAAGAAATGTTGATATTGGAATTGTATCAAAACAAGACGCCTTAGATTATTCATTTTCAGGTGTAATGCTAAGAGGTTCTGGAGTTGCTTGGGATTTAAGGAAAGCACAACCTTATGATTGTTACGAACAATTTGATTTTAACATACCTATTGGAAAAAATGGCGATTGTTATGATCGCTATTTATGTAGAATTGAGGAAATGAAAGAAAGTATAAAAATTATTAAACAGTGCATAGAAAGAATGCCAAAAGGACCAATTAAAACAATTAACAATAAGATTACACCACCTTCAAAAAAGGAAATTAAAGAATCAATGGAAGCTTTAATACATCACTTCAAATTATTTACAGAAGGTTACAGGGTAGATAAAGATGAGATTTATGTTGCTGTAGAAGCTCCCAAAGGAGAATTTGGAGTTTACCTTATTTCAGATGGTTCAAGCAAACCATATAAATGCAAAATAAGAGCACCGGGTTTCTCACATCTTCAAGCAATGGACTATCTGATTAAAGGGCATATGTTAGCAGATGTACCTGCAGTTTTGGGGTCAATGGATATAGTATTTGGAGAAGTTGATAGATGAGCATGAAAAAAATATCTAAGAATCAACCAGTTAATTTTGAATTTAATGAAGAAAATAAAATTTTATCAAAAAAAATTATATCGAATTATCCTACAGGCAGACAAAAAAGTGCTGTTATGGCACTACTTTATATAGCTCAAAGACAAAATAATAACTGGATACCTTTATCAGCAATGAAATACATAGCAAATTTTTTAAATATTTCTTACATAAAAGTTTATGAAGTAGCTACTTTTTATTCAATGTACAATTTAGCACCGGTTGGAAAATATTTTATTCAAGTTTGCACAACAACACCATGCATGATTAGAGGCGCATATAAACTAGTTGAAGCATGTAGAGAAAAAATTTCAAAAGAAGAAAATAAAATATCATTTACTTCTGATTGTTCTTGGATGGAAGTTGAATGTTTAGGAGCATGTGTAAATGCGCCAATGGTTCAAATTAATGAGGATTATTATGAAGATTTGAGTAAAGAAAAAATGATAAAAATTTTAGATAAAATTAATAAGGATGAAAAAATTTACCCTGGATCATATAGAGGTAGAAAGAATTCAGAACCTGAAAATGGAAGAAAAACTTTAATAAAAAATTAAAATGTTAGAAGATAAAGATAGAATTTTTAAAAATTTATATAATGATTTTGGTATCGATGTAACTTCTTCTAAAAATAGAGGTGATTGGCTAGATACAAAAGTATTAATATCGAAGGGTAGAGATTGGATTATAAATGAAATTAAATCCTCAGAGTTAAGAGGTAGAGGAGGAGCAGGTTTTCCCACAGGTTTAAAGTGGTCCTTTGCACCTAAAGAAGTTGGATCAAGACCACATTATTTGGTTATAAATGCTGACGAGTCAGAACCAGGCACCTGTAAAGATAGAGATATTCTTAGATTTGAACCTCACAAACTTATTGAAGGATGTTTAATTGCTGCTTATGCTGTTCAAGCACATGTGTGTTATATTTACATTAGAGGTGAATACTTTAATGAAGGTCAAATACTACAAGAGGCAATTAATCAAGCTTATAAAAATAAATTAATTGGAAAAAATTCATGTGATAGTGGGTGGGATCTAGATATCTTTATTCACTATGGAGCAGGTGCATACATTTGTGGTGAAGAAACAGCTCTTTTAGAAAGTTTAGAAGGAAACAAAGGTCAGCCAAGATTAAAACCACCTTTTCCTGCATTAGTAGGTTTATACGGGTGCCCAACCATAGTCAATAATGTAGAAACAATTGCAGTGGTTCCTACAATCCTAAGAAAAGGTTCAAAATGGTTTGCGTCAATTGGAAAACCAAAAAATACTGGTACAAAAATATTTTGTATATCTGGGAATGTTAATAATCCATGTAATGTTGAAGAAGAAATGGGTATATCTTTAAAGGATTTAATAGCAACTCATGCCGGAGGTGTTATTGGAGGTTGGGATAATCTTCAAGCTGTTATTCCAGGAGGTTCTTCTATGCCATTATTACCAAAAAATATATGTGAAACTATTAAAATGGATTTTGATTCTCTTGTGGAGAATAAAAGTGGATTGGGAACTGCTGGTATAGTTGTAATAAATAAAGATCAAGACATTATAAAGTGTATGGCAAGAATAGCGAGATTTTATAAACATGAAAGTTGTGGACAGTGTACACCATGTAGAGAAGGTTCAGGGTGGATGTGGAGAATGCTTGAAAGAATGGCAAAAGGGGAAGCTTCTAGAGAAGAAGTAGATATGTTAATGGACGTTACAAAACAAATCGAAGGACATACTATATGTGCTTTTGGTGAAGGATCAGCTTGGCCAGTTCAAGGATTGTTGAGACATTTCAAAAAAGAATTGATTAAAAGAAATAATTTTAATCCATTAATTAAAAAAAATAAAAATGTCCCTTATTTAATAGACCAACATTTATTGGAAGAAGATAATGTTAAAAATTAAAGTAAATGATACAGAGATAGAAGTTGAAGATGGCTTAACAGTTCTACAAGCATGCGAACAAGCTGGAGCAGAAATACCAAGATTTTGTTATCATGAAAAATTATCTATAGCTGGAAATTGTCGAATGTGTTTAGTAGAAATGGAAAAATCTCCAAAACCAATAGCATCATGCGCCATGCCTGTAACAAACGGAATGAACATTAAAACAAATACACCTTTAGTAGAAAAAGCAAGAAAAGGTGTGATGGAATTTTTATTAGCTAATCACCCACTAGACTGTCCAGTTTGTGATCAAGGTGGAGAGTGTGACTTGCAAGATCAATCAATGTTCTATGGAATTGATAAATCTAGGTACAAAGAAAACAAACGTTATGTTCCAGAAAAATATATGGGACCTTTAATTAAAACTCAAATGACAAGATGTATACATTGCACAAGATGCATTAGGTTTGCTGAAGAAATTGCTGGAATAGATGAACTTGGAGCAATTGGAAGAGGAGAAGAAATGCAAATAACTACTTATTTAGAAAAATCTATGCAGTCCGAGCTTTCTGCAAACGTAATTGATTTATGTCCAGTAGGAGCGCTCACATCTAAACCATATGTTTTTGAAGCAAGACCATGGGAGCTTAAAAAAACTGAAACAATTGATGTTATGGATGCTATAGGCTCAAATATAAGAGTTGATACTTATGGGTGGGAAGTAAAAAGAGTTTTACCAAGAATTAATGAAGAAATTAATGAAGAATGGATATCAGACAAAACACGATATTCATGTGATGGATTAAAAAAACAAAGAATAGACACACCATTAATTAAAGAAAATAACATTTATAAAAAAATAGAATGGGAAAAAGCTCTCAATATAGTTGCAGAAAAAATAAAAAATACATTACCAGAAAAAATTGCGGGGTTAACTGGAGATTTAACTAATATGGAAACTTTATTTATAGTAAAGGAGTTTTTTGAAAAAACCATTAAATCAAAGAACCTAGATTGCAGAGCTGAAAATACTTATGTTAATACAGAAAACAGAAAAAATTATATCTTTAATACGCCATTAAATAAAATTGAAGAAAGTGATTTAATTTTACTTATAGGAACGAATCCTAGATTCGAAGGGACAATACTAAATTTAAGAATTCTAAAAGCTTATAGAAAAAATAAAACAAAAATATACTCATTTGGCGATATCGGCGAACTCACTTATCCATATGAAGTTATTGAAAATAAAACGGATATTATAAAAAAAATTATCGAAGAAAAACATAATTTGTCAGAAATTATCAAAAATGCAAAAAAACCAATTATTATTTTAGGCCAATCTGTCTTAAAAATTAAATCATCAAAATACATATTTAATGAATTTAAGAGATTTTTAGAAAAAAATAATAAAATAAATAATGATTGGCAAAGTCTCAATATCTTTTCAAATAATGCTTCCACAGTAGGAGCTTATGATTTGGATTTAATAAATCCTGACAACTCAGAAAATTTTACATTAAAAAGTATTAAAAATAATGAATTTGATATTATTTTTTTATTTGGACAAGATAACTTAAAATTTATTAAAAAAAATGAGTTTATCATATATGTAGGAAGTCATGGAGATAAAGGGGCAGAATTTGCTGACTTAGTTTTACCCGGCTCAGCATATACTGAACAAGATGGTTATTTTACAAATTTAGAGGGAAAAATTCAAAAAGCATACAAAGCTTCTTATCCTCCTGGTGAAGCCAAAGAAGATTGGAAAATTGTCAATGAATTGGCAAATTTAATTAAAAGAAAAAAATTATTTAATGACAAAAATGAACTAAATGAATCAATGATTAATTATTTAAAATCAAAAAAAGTAAAAGTATCTAGAAATTCTGAAAAAAATGAATTTGTAAGTGAAGAAATTTTAGTTGAAGATATAGATTATTACTACTCAAATGTTATTTCAAGAGCATCTACAACAATGACTCAATGCCGAAATGAAAAATTAAATTTAAAAAAAAATGGAACTGAAGGATAAAATGATCGAATATTTATTTATTTTCTTTAATCAGACTTATAAAATTTTATTACTTTTAGTTCCTGTATTAGTTTCAGTAGCAATGATTGTATGGCTAGATAGAAGAGTTTGGGCATTTGTCCAAAAAAGAAGAGGGCCAAATGTTGTAGGTCCTTTCGGATTGCTCCAATCATTAGCAGATGCATTAAAATATATTTTTAAAGAAATAATTGTTCCTGCAAGTTCAAATAAAATTATTTTTATTCTAGCTCCTGTGATTACAATGACATTAGCATTAATTTCTTGGGCTGTAATTCCTTTTAGCGATTCCTTTGTTATTGCAAATATAAATGTTGGAATATTATATATTTTTGCAGTTTCTTCTTTAGGTGTGTACGGAATTATAATGGGAGGTTGGGCATCTAACTCTAAATATCCATTTTTAGGCGCTATTAGATCTGCAGCACAGATGGTTTCTTATGAAGTTTCCATAGGTGTAATTATTATTAATGTTTTATTATGTGTAGGTTCATTAAATTTAAGCGATATTGTTAAAGCTCAGGAAAATATGTGGTTTATAATTCCACTATTTCCTATGTTTGTAGTTTTTTTTATATCTGCATTAGCAGAAACAAATAGACCACCTTTTGATTTACCTGAAGCAGAGGCAGAGTTGGTTGCTGGTTATCAAACTGAATATTCAGGAATGATGTACGCAATGTTTTGGTTAGGTGAATATGCGAATATTCTTTTAATGTGTTCTTTGGGTTCAATATTATTTTTGGGTGGATGGTTATCACCAATAGATTTATATCCATTTACAATTATTCCAGCACCTTTATGGTTTATATTTAAAATTTTAATTTTATTCATTTTGTTTGCCTTGGTTAAAGCCATTGTACCAAGATATAGATACGATCAACTTATGCGACTGGGTTGGAAAATATTTCTTCCTTTTTCATTATTATGGGTAGTTATTACTTCTTCATATTTGTTTTATTTTGATTTATTGCCAGGAAATTAATTTATGAAATTTAGCAGATTACTAAAAACAATTTTAATGTTGGATTTTATTAAAGGATTGTTAATTGCTATTAAAGAGATTTTTAAACAAAAAAAAACTATAAATTATCCTTTTGAGAAAGGAAAAATCGGAACAAGATTTAGGGGTGAGCATGCACTAAGAAGATATCCAAATGGCGAGGAAAGATGTATAGCATGTAAATTGTGTGAAGCAATATGTCCAGCCCAAGCAATCACAATTGAGTCTACTGAGAGAGAGGATGGAAGTAGAAAAACCACAAGATATGATATTGATATGCTTAAATGCATTTACTGTGGATTATGCGAGGAGTCTTGCCCAGTGGATGCTATTGTACAAGGACCAAATTTTGAGTTTGCTACCGAAACACGAGAAGAACTTTATTACAATAAAGAAAAATTATTAGACAATGGTGATAGATGGGAAAGTATTCTAGCAGCCAATATTAAAGCAAACAAACCATACAGATAATAATGATAGCACATTCAATATTTTTTTATTTTTTTTCTTTGATTGCAATAGTTTCAGCAATAATGGTCACAGCTTCAAGAAACACAGTACACTCAGTTTTTTTTTTAATCTTAGATTTTATAAGCATATCATGTCTATTTATAATGATAGGTGCAGAATTCTTGGGAATGATTATGCTGATAGTTTATGTAGGAGCGGTTGCTGTATTGTTTTTGTTTGTTGTTATGATGCTAAATGTAGCTCAACAAAAAAATGAATGGTTTAGTTCTGAAAAAAACTCTACACATATACCAATCGGGTTGCTGGTAAGTTTAATTATTTTTTTAGAATTAATAGTTGTAGTTGGTGGATGGAAACATAAACCAGAAATTCTTAATTCTTCTACTTTAGCAATATCTAAAGAGATTACTAACACGCATTTAATAGGAAACATTCTTTATACTGATTATATACATCTTTTTCAAATTTCAGGGATGATTTTGTTAGTCGCAATGATAGGTGCAATAATTTTAACCTTTAAAAAAAGAGATGGATTGAAAAGGCAAAGTTATTTAAAGCAAATTTCAAGAGAAAGAGCAGAAGGTGTTGAAGTTATAAAGGTTAAAAATAAAGAAGGTATTAAATTTGATGTCTGAAATTTCTTTAGGTCATTATTTAAGTTTAGGAGCAATAATATTTACAATTGGTATTGTTGGAATTTTTTTAAATAGAAAAAATATTATTGTAATTTTAATGAGTATTGAACTAATTCTTTTAGCAGTAAATATTAATTTAGTTTCTTTTTCTATTTTCATGAACGATTTAACTGGACAAATTTTCACATTATTTATCCTTACAGTAGCTGCAGCTGAGGCCGCTATAGGATTAGCAATAATAGTTGTATATTACAGAAATTCTGGAACTATAAGAGTTGAAGAAATAGATAAACTTAAGGGGTAAAATGGAAAAAATAATTTTATTTCTACCATTAATTTCAGCATTCATTTCTGGATTTTTTGGAAAATTAATTGGTTACAAATTATCTCAGCTAATAACATGTTTGTTTGTATGTTTGTCTACAGTTTTGTCAATTTTGGTTTTTTATGAAGTTTTATATAATGATTATACAAATAATATAATAATTGCTAAATGGATCAGTTCAGGTGAGCTCAACGTAAACTGGTCTATCTATATAGACCCAATATCAAGTGTAATGCTGGTTGTGGTTACA
>CACCZY010000002.1 GCA_902550635.1 uncultured Pelagibacteraceae bacterium | reverse complement strand
CTAATAAGTGCAATTGCTTTTATTGATTGTTTTTTATTAATTTCAGAATCTTCATTATATAAAATTTTTTCTATTTTTTTTTCTGATGAAGATTTAATATTTATTTTTTTTTTGTTAGGTTTCCATGTTGGACCCTCGATTTCTTTTATTACGGCATAAATATCATCATCTAATACTTCAAAATATTTCTTCCAACTTTCTGGTAAAGTTGAGTCTTTTTCAATAAATCTAACATACATTTCTTCTATAAAGGTATTATTTGACTTATTTAAAAAAGAGGTTTTTTCGTGTTCCAAATTTTTTGATGAGCTCATTTATTTAATAATTTTAATTATAGTATTTGTGTTTGATATTTTAAAGCGACAATTTATTATATAGTGTTCTTCCAATATCTGCGGGTGATTTTGCTATGGTAATACCAGCATTTTCCATAGTTTTAATCTTATCTTCTGCACCACCTTTTCCACCAGATATTATAGCCCCCGCATGACCCATTCTTCTTCCTGGGGGTGCTGTAATACCTGCAATAAATCCAACAATTGGTTTTTTAATTTTGTGATTTTTAACAAATTCAGATGCTTCTTCCTCAGCTGAACCACCTATTTCACCGATCATTAATATAGATTCTGTATCTGGATCTTTTAAAAATAAATCAAGACAATCTATAAAATTAGTTCCATTAATAGGATCACCGCCTATTCCTATACATGTTGATTGCCCTAAGCCATTTTGTGTTGTTTGTGCAACAGCTTCATAAGTTAAAGTTCCAGATCTAGAAACGATACCAACAGTTCCTTTTTTATGAATATTTCCAGGCATAATTCCAATTTTACATTCATCAGGTGTAATTATGCCAGGACAATTTGGGCCTATTAATCTTGATTTAGATTTTGATAAATATTTTTTTACTTTTAGCATATCAAGAACTGGAATTCCTTCGGTTATACAAATAATAAGATCTATGTTAGCATCTATAGCTTCTACTATAGCGCTTGCGGCAAATTTAGCTGGAACATAAATCATGGTAGCATTCGCATCTGTGGCATTTTTAGCTTCAAGAACTGTATTAAAAACAGGTCTATCAAGATGAGTTTGACCTCCTTTTTTGGGTGTTACTCCACCTACTAAATTTGTTCCGTATTTAATTGATTGTTCTGAATGAAATGTACCATGCGAACCTGTAAATCCTTGGCAAATAACCCTTGTATTTTTGTTAACTAATACAGACATTTTATCTTATTTCTTCAACAATTTTTTTTGCAGCATCAGATAAATCAGATGCCGAAATTATTTTTAAACCTGAATTATCTAGAATTTTTTGACCTTGTTCAAAGTTAGTGCCAGCTAGTCTAACTACTAACGGTACATGAATTTTGGTTTCTTTAGCTGCATCCACTACTCCTTGGGCAAGAACATCACATTTCATAATGCCTCCAAAAATATTTATTAAAATTCCTTTTACATTTTTGTCTGACAAAATTATTTTAAAAGCTGCAGAAACTTTTTCTTTTGATGCTCCACCTCCTACATCCAAAAAATTAGCTGGTTCTTCACCAAATAATTTAATTATATCCATTGTTGCCATAGCTAATCCTGCGCCATTAACCATACACCCAATGCTTCCATCTAATTTAATATAGGCTAAGTCATGTTTGCTAGCTTCAATTTCTGTAGGATCTTCTTCATTTAAATCTCTAAGATCACCAATTTCTTTATGTTTAAATAATGCATTATCATCAAAATTAATTTTTGCATCTAAACAAACTATTTTATTTTCTTTAGTCAAAATTAAAGGATTTATCTCAACCAAACTAGCATCAGTATTAATAAACATTTTATATATAGATTTAACCAATTTTATGGCTTCAATTCTATTTTGATTATTTAGATTAAATATTTTAATAATTTTTTCACAGTCATTATCTGAAATTTCATTTTCAAAATCTACTTTGGTAGTAATTATTTTATTTGGTGTTTCTCTTGCAACTTTTTCGATGTCCATTCCTCCTTGATCACTTGAAATAAATGCTATTTTTGAGCTTGCTCTATCTATTAAACAAGACAAATAAAATTCTTTTGATATATTTGAAGAAACTTCAACATATAATCTTTTAACTTCTCTACCTTCAGGTCCTGTCTGATGGGTTATCAACTTTTTTCCTAATAATTTTTTAGCTGCAACACCTAACTCTTCTATTGTATTTAAAATTTTTACTCCTCCAGCTTTTCCTCGTCCACCAGCATGAATTTGTGCTTTTAAAACAAATTTTTCTGTTTTTAATGATTTTGCTTTTTCTATTAATTCTTCAACTGAAAATGCAAAAATTCCTTCTGGTACAACTACACCATATTTTTTTAAAATTCGCTTAGCTTGGTGCTCGTGAATGTTCATTTTTATTTAGAAAGATCTTTATCAATTTTAGAAGCTGTGTCCCATAATTTTTTAACTGCCTCTATTGAATGCACAAATTGTTTTTTTTCTTTTTCGTCTAAGTTGATTTCTTCTATTTTTTCTACACCATCTTTTCCAATTATAACTGGAACACCTGCAAAAATACTTTTTACACCATACTCTCCATTAAGATGAACAGCGCAAGGAAGTAATTTTTTCTGATCTTTTAAATATGATTCGGCCATTTGAATCCCTGATGCTGCTGGTGCGTAAAAAGCAGAACCTTTTTCTAAATATTTAACAATTTCAGCACCTCCATCTCTAGTTCTTTGATTAATTTCTTCTAATCTTTCTAATGATAGTTTTCCTTCTTTTACTAAATCTAATAAGGGTTTACCTGAAACTTTTGTAAACCTTGGCAATGGAACCATGGTATCTCCATGACCACCCATAACCATTGCTTCTATTTCTTTTACTGGAACTTTAAGTTCAAGTGATAAAAATAATTTAAATCTCGAGGTATCTAATATTCCTGCCATACCAACAACTTTATTTGTTGGAAGCCCAGAATATTTTTGAAATGCCATAACCATAACATCCAATGGATTGGTAATGCATATTACAAAAGCATTAGGTGCATTTATTTTTATACCTTCAGCTACCTGTTTAATGATTTTTAAATTTATTCCTAGTAAGTCGTCTCTACTCATTCCTGGTTTTCTTGGTACGCCTGCAGTTATAATAATTACATCTGAATTCTTGATGTCTTCATAATTATCTGTTCCTGATAATTTAACATTAAATCCATCAACAGATGAAGATTGAGCTATGTCTAAAGCTTTTCCTTTAGCAATACCACTTGCAACATCAAACAAAACAACTTCATCAACTAATTCTTTTAAACCAATTAAATGAGCTAATGTTCCGCCTATTTGACCTGCGCCAATTAAAGATATTTTTTTCATATTTTTTTCCTTATTTCATTGTTGGCATTACAAATTCTGCATTAGATCTTATCCCTGAAGGCCATCTTGATGTTATTGTTTTTAATTTTGTATAAAATCTCACTCCTTCTACTCCATGCATTGCGCTGTCACCAAATAAAGACCTTTTCCATCCACCAAAACTATGAAAAGCCATTGGAACAGGTATTGGAACATTAATTCCAACCATGCCCACTTGAATTTTGCTAGCAAATGTTCTTCCAGCATCTCCATCTCTTGTATAAATACTAACACCATTTCCGTACTCGTGTTCATTAATTAATTTTGTTGCATCTTCAAAAGTCTTAACTCTCACAACTGATAAAACTGGTCCGAATATTTCTTCTTTATAAATTCTCATATCTTTTTTAACATTATCAAACAAACAGCCGCCTATAAAAAAACCATTTTCATAGCCCTGAAGCCTTAAGTTTCTTCCATCAACAACTAAATTTGCTCCCTCTTTGACACCTAAATCAACATATCCTCTCACTTTTTCTAGATGCTCTTTTGTTACTAAAGGGCCCATTTCAGAATTTTTATCCATACCGGGGCCTATTTTTAGTGCTTCTGCTTTTTTGGACAGACGCGAGACAAGCTCATCTCCTATCTTTCCTACAGCTACAGCAACAGATTGTGCCATACATCTTTCACCTGCAGATCCATAAGCTGCGCCCATCAATCCATTAACTGCACCATCAATGTCACAATCTGGCATAACAACTAAATGATTTTTTGCTCCACCTAATGCCTGTACTCTTTTTTCATTCTTAGCTGCATTTTCATAAATATATTTTGCAATTGGTGTTGAACCCACAAAACTTACTGCTTTAATATCTTTATTTTCTAAAATTGCATCAACAGACTCTTTGTCACCATTAATCACATTTAATACTCCATTTGGTAATCCTGCTTCTTTTAAAAGTTGAGCTAATTTGATTGAACATGATGGATCTTTTTCAGATGGTTTTAAGATAAATGTATTTCCACATGCAATTGCAATTGGAAACATCCACATAGGAACCATAGCTGGGAAATTAAATGGTGTTATTCCAGCAACAACTCCTAATGGTTGTCGCATGGACCAGCTATCAACATTTGTTCCAACATTTTCTGAAAATTCTCCTTTAAGAACTTGTGGAATTCCACATGCGAATTCAACAACTTCTAATCCTCGAATTAAAGATCCTTTTGCATCCTCATAAACTTTTCCATGTTCAGAAACAATTAGTTCAGTAAGTTCTTCTGAGTTTTTTTCTATTAATTCCTTAAATTTAAACATAACTCTAGCTCTTTGAAGTGCTGGTTTTACCGACCAAGATTCAAATGCTTCTTTAGCAATACTAACTGCTTTATTAAGATCTGATTTATTTGCTAAAATTACTTCTGATTTTTGTTCTCCTGTGGCAGGATTAAAAACTTTCCCTTTTTTATTAGATGAGCCTGAAAATAGCTCACCACCAACAAAATGCTGTATTAAATTCATGGCTAAAATTGTTTAAATAAGTAATTAGCTTGTTGCAAGCATTTTTTTTATGGATGCAATTGCTTTTGCTGGATTAAGTCCTTTTGGACAAGCATTTGTACAATTCATAATAGTATGACACCTATAAAGTTTTAATTCATCTGCAACTTTCTTTAACCTTTCTTTTCTCTCTTCATCTCTACTATCTATTATCCATCTGTAAGCTTGAAGTAGTACAGCAGGTCCAAGATATTTATCGCCATTCCACCAATAGCTCGGGCAAGAAGTTGAGCAACAAGCACACATTATACACTCATAAAGACCATCCAGTTTTGATCTGTCTTCTATAGATTGCAAATTTTCCTTATCATCATTTTTTTTTGAATTTTTTAGCCAAGGTTCAACTGACTCGTATTGTCTATATAATGTGCTTAAATCTCCTATTAAATCTTTTTGAACTTTTAAATGAGGCAAAGGATAAATGTTAATATCTCCTTTAATTTCTTTATGAGGTTTAGTGCATGCTAACCCATTCTTTCCATCCATATTCATAGCACAAGAACCGCAAACTCCGTGAGCACAAGATCTTCTATAAGCAATTGATGAATCTATTTCATTTTTAATTTTATTTAGTAGATCTAATACTTTTGATGGACAGTTATCCATATCTACCTCATATGTATCTATTCGAGGATTTTCATCATTTGAAGGGTCCCATCTATAAATATTAACCTTTCTAATATTTTTTGAACCAGTCTTATCCTTATAATATTTACCTTTTTGAACTTTTGAATTTTGAGGTAAATTTATTTGTACCATTAATAAACCCTTTCTTGTGGAGGAAAGTATTGTACATCATTTGACAGTGTTGATCTATGTACATCTCTATAAGAAATTTTTGTTTTACTTCCTTCGCACCAAGATAATGTATGTTTCATAAATTTATTATCATCTCTTTTAGGATGATCTTCTCTTGCATGCGCCCCTCTGCTTTCTTTTCTTTCATAAGCAGAATCTAATGTAACTATCGCTTGCCTAATTAAGTTATCAAATTCTAAAGTTTCTACTAAATCAGTATTAAAAATTAAAGATTTATCCTTTACAGAGATCGAGTCCATTCCTTCATATGGTTTTCTAATTTCATCGACACCTTCCTTTAAAGTTTTTTCTGTTCTAAACACTGCACATTTTGATTGCATAGTTTTTTGCATTGCTAATCTTAGATCTGCCGTTCTATTATTGCCATTACCATTTCTTAATTTTTCGAATCTTTCCAAACATTTATCTGTTTCGGAATTCAAGATTTGTTCATGTGGAGTGCCAGGTTTTACCAATTCTGCAGCTCTTTTTGCTGCGGCTCTTCCAAAAACTACAAGGTCAATTAGCGAATTTGATCCTAATCTATTAGCTCCATGTACGGAAACACATGCTGCTTCTCCTATTGCCATAAGTCCAGGAACAACTCTTTCAGAACCATCTACAGTTATAACTTCTGCTTTATAATTGGTTGGAATACCTCCCATATTATAGTGCACTGTAGGAACAACAGGTATTGGCTCTTTTGTTACGTCAACATCTGCAAACAATCTTGAGGACTCTGAAATTCCTGGAAGTCTTTTCTCAATTACTTTTGGATCTAAATGATTTAAGTGAAGATGAACATGATCTTTTTCTTTTCCAACTCCTCTTCCTTCATTAATTTCAATTGCTATTGACCTGCTAACTACATCTCTAGATGCAAGATCTTTAGCTTTGGGAGCATATCGTTCCATAAATCTTTCTCCCTTAGAATTCAATAAGTAACCTCCTTCACCTCTAACACCTTCTGATATTAAAGTTCCATGACCATAAATTCCTGTTGGGTGAAATTGAACAAATTCCATGTCCTGTAACGGTAGCCCTGCTCTTAAAACCATAGCATTTCCATCCCCTGTACAAGTGTGAGCAGATGTTGATGAATAATATGTTTTTCCATACCCACCTGTAGCAACTATAGTTATATGAGCTCTAAATCTGTGTATAGTTCCATCATTTAAATTCCAAGCTATTAAACCTTTGCACTCACCATTTTTCATTAACAGATCTAATGCAAAATACTCAATAAAAAATTCTGTATTATGTTTTAGTGCTTGACCATACATTGTGTGCAGTATTGCATGACCTGTTCTATCTGCTGCAGCACAAGTTCTTTGAACAGCCTCATTACCATAATTTTTTGTCATTCCACCAAATTGCCTTTGATAAATTTTACCATCTTCAGTACGACTAAATGGAACTCCATACCTTTCTAATTCTAAAACAGCTCTTGGAGCTTCTTTGCATAAATATTCAATACAATCTTGATCACCTAACCAATCTGATCCTTTGACTGTATCATACATATGCCATCTCCAATCATCTTCACCCATATTCCCAAGCGCTGCTGAAATACCTCCTTGAGCTGCTGAAGTATGACTTCGAGTAGGAAAAACCTTTGATATACAAGCTGTTTTTAATCCAGCTTCACTAAGGCCAACTGCGGCTCTTAATCCTGCTCCTCCGGCCCCTAAAACAACAACATCATATTCATGTTCTATAATTTTATATGAGTTCATAAACTTAATTTATATAATAAAAATAGTGTTGATATTGGAATTATTATAGCAAATAAATAAAGTAATTTGTTTGCGACATTTTTTAATTCTTCATTTTCAATATAATCCTCAAAAACCTCACTAATACTAAGTGCAGAATAAAAATATGCAAAAATAATAAATAATGAAAATAAAAATTTTGTCGGTTGACTTGTAAAAAATAATAATACTTCATCATAAGATTTATCATAGAATGATACTAAATTAATCAAAAACCATATCATTAATGGAATTACTATTACTGAACTAATTTTTAAAAATATCCATTTTTTTGTTGCATTAATCATATAAATAAATTTTGCATTAAAATTAAAATTGTTAGAAAAAATGATCCAAAAATAACTAATAAACCTGTTATATTCGAAGTCTTTAATTCAAATCCATAACCCAAATCAAAAAAAATATGCCTAACTTCACTCAAAATTTGAAACGAAAAAGACCAAACCGTGCCGGTAATTAAAAATTTACCAAAATATGTATCAAAAAATTTCTGTAGTAATTCATAACTTGTATTTCCAAAAAACAAAAATGCTATCCAAAAGCATATTAAAGTTACAATTATTATATTTAATATGCCTGTTATTCTATGAGAGATTGAAACTAAAGAAGATATATGCCAACTATAAATTTGTATATGAGGTGATAAAGGATTTTTATCTTTCATGTAAATTTTTTTTAATTAAACTTTCAGCAATTTCAACCGCATTTAATGCTGCGCCTTTAAGCAAGTTATCAGAAACAATCCACAAATTTACAGTATTAGGTTGAGAATCATCCTGTCTAATTCTTGAAATAAATGTTTCATATTTATTTTCTGCTTCAACTGGTGTTATATATCCACCATCTTTTTGTTCATCAACAACCTTGCATCCCGGCGATGTAGATAAAACATTTTTAATTTCTTCTAAATTGCATTTTTTATCGAATTCTACATTAACACTCATTGAATGTGAAACTAGAACAGGTATTCTAACACAAGTAGATGTAATTTTTATTTTTTTATCTAAAATTTTTTTAACCTCATCGCTAGTTTTTTGTTCTTCTTTGGTATAGCCATTTTCCAAAAAACTGTCGATATGTGGAATAACATTGAATGCTATTTGTTTTGTAAAATATTTTGATTTTAATTTTTTATTTTCAAAATATTCTTGTGTTTGAGACAATAATTCATCCATAGGTGCTTTGCCCGCACCAGAAACTGACTGATAAGTTGATACAACAATTCTTTTAACAGTGTACAAGTCATGTAAAGGTTTTAAAGCTACAACAAGTGGTATAACTGAACAATTTGCATTTGCTATTATATTTTTATTTTTAAAATGAACTAATTCTTTTGAATTCACTTCAGGTACCACCAAAGGAACATCTAAATCTTTTCTAAAAAATTTTGAATTATCTATTACTATTGTTTTTGCTGCTACCTTATGGGCCCACTTTTCTGCAATAGTACTTCCTGCCGCAAAAAAAGCAATTTTTACTTTTGAAAAATCAAATTTTTCTAGATCAATAACTATTAGTTCTTTATCTTTAAAATTAATTTTTTTTCCTGCACTTTTAGACGAAGCAATTAAAAATAATTCAGAAATTGGAAAATTTTTATTTTCCAAAACTTCAATTATTTTTCTTCCAACATTTCCTGTTGCTCCTACTATTGCTATATTCATGATGATTTAGTTATACTAAATGAAAGGTAAATCGCAAACTTTTCCCTCAAAAACAGTATCATTTATTGATATTTTAAATGTTTGAGAAACTTTAAAATAAGGTTTATCTAACATTGCAATTCCAATTACTTTTTTAAAATAAGGAGAATAAACACCAGATCTTAACTCGCCTATTTTTAAATTTTTGTGATCAACTAAACTGATAGATTTAGAAACATTTATTTCTTTTGCTTCAATCATTACTCCCATTAGTTTTCTTGTAATACCTTTTTTTTTTACTTCTTTAAGTCTTTCTTTTCCAAGAAAATTTACATCTGAATCTAAATTTACATATTTTTCTAAACCGCATTCAAGAGGATTATCTTCATTATCCATATCATTTCCATATGATAATAAAGCACTTTCAATTCTTTCTATCAAATTTGGACATCCTGGCTTGACATTAAATTCTTTCCCTATTTCAAATAATTTATCATATAAAGCTAGTCCTGACTTTTCATTTTCTACATAAATTTCATAACCACCTTGTTTTGACCAACCTGATCTAGCGATTAAATGTTTTGATTTACTATATTCAAAATAATCAAAACCAAAAAATTTCATGTCAGTAATTTTTCTTCCAAATAATTTTTCCATAAGTTTGTAAGATTTTGGTCCTTGTACTGCTAGAATGTTTACGTTTGGTTCAAATATTTTAACATCAAATTTATTTCCAATAGCCAAACCTTTTGCAAATAAAATTACATCTGAATCTGCTATTGAAATCCACCAACGATTTTCATCAAGTTTTAATATAACAGGATCATTAATTAAACCTGCCTTATCATCTATAATTGGACAATAATAACATCTTCCTATTTTTGATTTTGAAAGATCTCTGCATGTCATTAATTGAACTAATTTAGCAGCATCTTTTCCTAATATTTCAACCTGTCTTTCTCCAGCAACATCCCAAATTTGTACATTTTCTTTAAGATGATGATAAGAATCTTCTAATGAACCAAATGCTGCTGGCAAAAGCATATGATTATAAGATGTGTAAGAAGTAACACCTTGTTTTTCAATTCTTGAAGTATAAGGTGTGCTCCTAAGTCTTCTAGATCTGGCTATAAAATAATTTTTCATTTTTATAATTTAGATAAAAATTCTTTTACAAGTTTTCTCATTTCAAAAGCTTTTTCAAAAATTATCATATGTCCACAATTATTAATTATTTTCTTTTCAGAATTTTTTATCATTGCAGCCATTTTATTTCCCACTTCTAATGGAACCATTTTATCTAAATCACCAAATATACACAATGTTGGACAATTAATTTTTTCCAAAGATTCTTTGCCATCTTTGTAATTGTTGCAAGCATTTAAGTCCACTGCCAATATTTCTCTTATTTCTCTTGTTGAGTTAATTATTTTTTTTACAGGATTTCCTCCTATAAATGCTTTTGATCCTTCATAACCCCACTTCATCATTAATAATATTGCTTTTTCATCGCCTGCTTCCGCTAAATCTATTAAATCTTGATTAACTGGCATTCTATATGATCCTGCAACTAAAACTAATTTATCTATTAAATCTGGATATCTCGAACCAAAATCAATTCCAACTAAAGAACCTTGAGAGTGACCTATAATAATAATTTTGTTAACATTTACTACTTTCATTAAATTTTTTACCCAATCCGAAATTTCTTGAATAGATTTAAGAGCAGGGCCATCAGAGTTTCCATGACCTGGTAAATCTATTGCTAAAACATTAAATCCTTGTGATGTGTAAAATTGTTCATGAAGAGACCAAACTATATGACTTAAACCACTGCCATGCATCAGCAATATGGTGGGTTTTGTATTATCAATCTCCATGCCGCCAGTTGAGACGAACACGTTTTTCTCGTTAACGTTTAAATTCAGTTGAGCTCCTTAGCCTTTTTTCTTAATTCAAATTTTTGTATTTTTCCTGTTGATGTCTTGGGTAAGTCACAAAATTCAACCTTTTTAGGAACTTTAAAACTTGCAAGAGTTTCTTTGCAAAAAGCTATAAGTTCTTTTTCAGTAACTGGCTTATCTTTAACCATTTCTATAAAAGCGCAAGGTACCTCGCCCCATTTTTCATCAGGTTTTGCTACTACCGCAGCAATAGAAACTGAGGGATGTTTTGCTAGAGTATTTTCTATCTCAATTGATGATATATTCTCGCCTCCAGAAATAATTATATCTTTAGATCTATCTTGTATTTTAACATAACCATCTGGATGCATTACAGCTAAATCACCAGTATGAAACCAGCCACCTTTCATTGCCTTATCTGTAGCATCTTTATCCTTAAAGTAGCCTTTCATCACCACATTTCCTCTTATCATTATTTCCCCTATTGTTTTGCCATCTCTTGGAACTTCTTTCATAGTTTCAGGGTCCATAATAGTTACTCCTTCTGTGTTAGGATATCTTACTCCTTGTCTAGCTTTGATCTCATTTTGTTTTTCTTCTTCTAAATCGTTCCAAGATTCATTCCATGCACATTGTGTTACATGTCCATAAGTTTCGGTTAAACCATAAACATGCATTACTTCAAATCCAAGACTTTTCATTTTTTTAAAAATAATACTTGGAGGTGGAGCTCCGGCGGTTAATACGTAAACTTTTTGTTTTAATTTTTTTCTATCACTTTCAGGAGCTCCTGTGATCATATTTAAAACTATTGGAGCACCTCCAAAATGAGTTACATTATATTTGTCAATTAGATCAAAAATTTTTTTAATATCAATATTTCGTAAACAAATTGTTCTCCCATTTAACATAGGAATTGTCCAAGGATAGCACCAACCATTACAATGAAACATAGGTACAATAGTTAAAAAATTTAATCTATTTGGCATATTCCAGGCTGTTGCACTACCTGTGGACATTAAATATGAGCCTCTGTGATGATAAACAACTCCTTTTGGATTTCCAGTTGTACCTGAAGTATAACTCAAAGAAATAGCTTGCCATTCATCGTCTGGCATTTTCCAAATATAATTTTCATCACCAGTTTTCAAAAATTCTTCATACTCTAGATCTCCAATTTTTTCTAATTTCGATTGGTCTGCATGATTATCATTTATGTCAATTATAGTAATTTTTTTTTTTAAAGAACTTAATGCTTTTTTAACTTCTACATGAAGTTGTCTGTCTACAACTAAGACCTTGGCATCACTATGATCTAATATGTATGCAATTGTCTTAGCGTCTAGCCTGATGTTAATTGTATTAAGCACCCCTCCAGTCATAGGAACAGAGTAATGAGCTTCAAAAATTTCTGGGGTATTAAAAGCTAAAAAAGAAACAGTATCTCCTTTTTTAATACCAATTTTTTCTAAGGCACTAGCAAATTTTACACATCTTTTATAAACATCACTCCAGGTATATTTTCGATCCTCATAAACTATTGCCTCATAATTAGGGTAAATATCTTTTGCTCTTTGTAAAAAAGATAAAGGAGTTAATGGTACGAAATTTGCATTATTTTTATCTAAATTTTTATCGTAATGGCTCATATCTTAATTAAATTTATAATCCATTATATATTTACTCCCTGTAGTTGCGGATAAATAATGACTTTCCACTCTTGGTAATACCCTGTTAAAATAGAAATTCGCAGTTTGTATTTTGTCCTCATAAAAATCCTTATTATTTGCATAATCTTTGTAGCTAACTTCCAAAATTTTAAGCCAAGAGTAACCGATCGCAACATAACCAAGAACTCTTAAGTAATCATTTGATGCTGCATTTGCATCATCTCTCGAATTTTGTAATTTTTCTTTCATCCAATTTGAAAATAAATTCAATTTTTCAATGTAAATTTTTAACTTTTCTATGAAAGGTTTTAGTTTTTCATCACTTAAATTTAGATCATTTTTCATCATACTAATATATTTATCAATTATATCTCCATTCTTATTTATTAATTTTCGAAATACTAAATCAATTGCTTGTACTGAATTAGTTCCTTCATAAATTGGAGTTATTCTATTATCTCTATATAATTGTTCTATACCTTGGTCTTTTGTATAACCATATCCGCCATGTATTTGCATTGCATCACTCGTGATCTCCATTCCTAAATCAGAAAATAAGGATTTTACTACTGGTGTTATTAATGAAACCATATCAGAAGCCTCTTGTTTAATTTTTTGGTCATTATGATTTAAACTCACTTCTGTTTGTTGAGATAACCAAAAACATAAAGCTCTTTCTCCTTCGATTATTGATTTCATGTTTAATAAAGATTTTCTTATATCTGGATGTTCTATAATTAAATCTGCATTTCCATTTTGTGATTTATTTTTATTGCTTTTTCCTTGTTTTCTCTCTTTAGCATAGCTTAATGAGTTTTGATAAGCAATTTCAGAAATACCTAATCCTTGAATTCCTACAACAATCCTTTCTAAATTCATCATTGTAAACATCTGACTTAATCCTTTATTTTTAGGACCAATCATAAATCCAGTTGCTTCATCAAAATTTAAAACACAGGTAGCTGAACCTTTAATCCCCATTTTTGTTTCAATAGATCCGGTGGATATTCCATTTCTTGCTCCAATTGTTCCATCTTCTTTCACTTTAAATTTTGGAACTAAAAATAAACTTATACCTTTTGTACCTTTTGGTGAGTCCGATGCTCTTGCAATTACCAAATGAATAATATTTTCCGTTAAATCATGATCACCAGATGTAATAAATATTTTTTGGCCTGTAATTTTATATGTTCCATCTGGTTGCTCTACTGCTCTTGTTTTAAGTAAACCTAAATCTGTTCCACATACTGGTTCAGTTAAACACATAGTGCCACTCCATTTTCCTGCAACCATTTTTGGAAGATATTTATTTTTAATTTCATCTGTTGCATGATGATGAATACAATTATAAGCACCAAGAGTTAACTCACTGTAGAGTTTAAATGCCAAACTAGCTGATGACAACATTTCATCAAAAAAAGCACTTACTGTTCTGGGCATGCCCTGTCCTCCATATTTTGGATCACAAGATAATGAGGTCCAACCATCTTCAATAAATTTTTTATAAGCTTCTTTATAACCAGGAGGAGTCCTAACTACTCCATTTTCTAAAATCGTAGGATTTTCATCTCCAGCTTTTGCAAGTGGTAATATTAAATTTTGATTAATTTTTGCTGCTTCTTCTAATATATTTTTTACTAGGTCAGTTGTGACTTCTTTATACTTATCAATTTCATTATAGTTTTTATTATCTCTAAGCTTTTCATATAAAAAAAGCATATCTTGAAGAGGCGCATTATAAGTTGGCATAATCTTATTCTAATTAAAATATAAATTATTTCAATTTTGAAATAATCGCATCCCCCATTTGAGCAGTCGATACTTCCTTATTTCCTTTTGCAACTATATCTTTTGTTCTTAATCCATCATTAAGCACATCTTGGACTGCCTTTTCTAAATTGTCAGCCTCTTTGTCTAAATCCAATGAGTATCGTAATGCCATTGCAAAACTTAAAATTGTAGCGATAGGATTTGCCAATCCTTTTCCAGCTATATCCGGTGCAGAACCGTGTATTGGTTCATACATCGCTCTCATTTCCCCATCTTTATTTTTTTCTCCAAGAGATGCAGAGGGCAGAAGTCCTAGTGAACCAGTTAACATTGATGCTTGATCTGAAAGTATATCACCAAAAAGATTATCAGTTACAATCACATCAAATTGTTTGGGATTTCTTAATAATTGCATTGAACAATTATCAGCAAGCATGTGGTTTAATTCTACCTCTTTATATTCTGCATCGTGTAAAGTCTGCACTTCCTCTTTCCAAAGCTGTCCTGCCTCCATCACATTTGATTTTTCACATGATGTAACTTTATTTGATCTTTTTTTTGCTAAATCAAAAGCAACTTTTGCTACTCTAATAATCTCGCTGCTAGTATATGTGTGGGTGTTAATACCTTTTCTTTCACCGTTATCTATAGGTTTAATTCCTCTAGGTTCACCAAAATATATTCCACCAGTAAGTTCTCTAACAATCATAATATCTAAACCAGAAACAATTTCAGGTTTAAGGGTTGATGCATGTACAAGTTGCTTAAAACATATTGCTGGTCTTAAATTTGCAAATAATTTTAATTCTTTTCTTAATTTTAATAATGCTCTCTCAGGTTTTTTTTGAAATTCAAGATTATCCCACTTTGGTCCACCTACGGCACCTAACATGACAATCTTACTCTCTAGAGCTTTATAAAAAACTTCATCTGTTATTGGAGTTCCATGTTTATCGTAAGAGGCTCCTCCTGCTAAATCTTCATCAATTTCAAAATCTAAAGATTTTTTTGAATTAAGCCATGTAATAACTTTCCTAACCTCATTTATAACTTCTGGTCCAATACCATCGCCAGGCAAAAGTAATATTTTTCTTTTTTTAACTTTAATCATTAAATATCCAAGGTTTTATATTTTTTAAATTTTTTTCAAACAAAGTTATTTTGTTTGATTTTTCCAAAGAAATAGCAATATCATCGAGTCCCTCTAATAAACATTTTTTTTTAAATTGATCAATATCAAATTGAATTTCCTTATTGCCATAAATAATTTTTTGTTCTTTTAAATCGATTGTTATTTCTTCTTTCCTATTAGAATATTCTGATAGTTCTTTTATTATCTCTTCTTCTAAAATAATTGGTAAAATTCCGTTTTTAAAACAATTATTATAGAAAATATCTGCATAACTTGAGCTGATAACACAAGTTATTCCAAAATCTAGTAATGCCCAAGGAGCATGTTCTCTCGATGATCCACAGCCAAAATTTTTACCTGTAATTAATATTTTTGAATTATTATAAGGTTTGTTGTTTAGAATAAAGTTTTTAATCTCATTTCCTTTATCATCATATCTTAATTCAAAAAATAAATTTTTTCCTAGTCCTGTTCTTTTTATAGTTTTCAAAAATTGCTTAGGAATAATCATATCTGTATCAATATTTACTATGGGTAAATATGATGGAATACCTTTTATAGAAGTAAATTTCTGCATTTAACTTTGATACTTTCTAACATCATCAAGATTTCCAGAAATAGCGGCAGCTGCAGCCATACCTGGACTTACTAAATGTGTTCTTCCTCCTCTTCCTTGTCTTCCTTCAAAATTTCTATTTGAAGTAGACGCACATCTTTCTTCTGGCTTCAATTTGTCAGCATTCATAGCAAGACACATTGAACATCCTGGCTCTCTCCATTCAAATCCAGAGTTAATAAAAATTTTATCCAGTCCTTCCTGTTCTGCTTGTTCTTTAACTAAGCCTGAACCTGGAACAACCATTGCTTCAACATGAGATGCTTTTTTTTTATTTTTTAATATTTTTGCAGCCTCTCTTAAATCTTCAATTCTTCCATTTGTACAACTACCAATAAAAACTTTATCAATTTTTATATCTTTTGCAGCTGTATCTGCTTTTAAACCCATATATTTTAACGATCTCTCAATTGAACTTTTTTTATCTAAATCTTTTTCATTATTTGGGTTAGGGACTTTTCCATCAATAGTAATCACGTCCTGGGGAGAAGTTCCCCATGTAACCATTGGCATAATTTCTTGACCTTCTAAATTTAATTCTTTATCAAAGTTTGCTCCACTATCCGATTTTAAATTTTTCCAACTATCTAATGCTTTGTTCCAAATTTCTTTTTTTGGAGACATGGGTTTATCTTTTAAGTAATCAAAAATTTTCTGGTCTGGTTCTATAAGTCCTGCTCTTGCACCACCTTCAATGGTCATATTGCAAATTGTCATTCTTTGTTCAACGCTTAGAGAAGAAATTAAGCTTCCTGAATATTCAATAACACATCCTGTGCCACCTGCGGTACCGATTTTTCCAATAATCTGTAAAATGACATCTTTCGATGTTACTCCTATAGGAAGTTTGCCACTTACATTAATTCTAAAATTTTTTGCTTTCTTTTGTAATAACGTTTGTGTTGCTAAAACATGTTCAACCTCGGATGTGCCAATACCAAAAGCCAAAGCTCCGAAAGCTCCATGCGTTGCCGTATGGCTGTCACCACACACAATTACTGTTCCTGGTTGAGTGAAACCTTGTTCTGGACCAATTATATGAACAATTCCTTGTCGTTTGTCGTTCATTCCGAAAAGTTTAATACCAAACTCTTTACAGTTAGATTCTAAAGTATCTACTTGTAATTTAGATTCTTTATCATCTATTCCCTTGCTTCTATCAGTTGTTGGAACATTATGATCTGCAACGGCTAAGGTAAGTTGTGGTTGCCTCACTTTTCTATTTGAACTTCTTAGACCCTCAAATGCTTGGGGGCTAGTAACCTCATGAATTAAATGCCTATCAACAAAAATTAAAGAAGTACCGTCTTCTTGTTCATGAACAAGGTGTTCATTCCATATTTTATCGTAGAGTGTTTTGGGCATTTAGAAAAAAATTATTTTTTCTTTTCTGAGCTTTCTTTTTTTGCTTCAGTTTTTGGAGCTTCTATTTTTTTTTCTGCTTTTTTATCTTCAGCTGGAAGCTCAGTTTTTTCATCAGTTAATTGTTTAGATTTTATATCTACATCAATACCAATTTTCTTTTTAATTTTTTCAGCAATCCTTGCTGATTTACCGGTTCTGTCTCTTAAATAATAAAGCTTAGCTCTTCTTACTTTACCTGATCTGACAACCTTAATTGAATCAACAATAGTACTGTATAACGCAAAAGTTCTTTCAACACCTTCTCCAAAAGATATTTTTCTTACTGTAAAAGCAGAATTTAAATCTCTATTTTTTTTTGCAATGCATACCCCTTCAAAATACTGTATTCTGTCTCTTTTTCCCTCGGTTATTCTTACACCTACTTTAATAATATCCCCTGGAAAAAAATCTGGTAATTTTTTTTCGGCAGCAATTTTTTTTAAAATCGACTGGTTTATTTCTTCTATTGTTTTCATTTTAAGTGCTGTCAATTTAATCTTTCTTGTATTTCCGCCATAAATCTGGCCTTCGGTCGCGTGTTATAACCTCAGATTGAGATAAACGCCAGTCTTTAATTTTTGCATGATCTCCTGATAAAAGGACTTCGGGTACCTCTTTATCTTCCCAAATTTGAGGTTTTGTATATTGAGGATATTCTAAAAGACCATTTTCAAAGGTTTCTTCAATAACTGAACTGTTATTTCCTAAAACTCCAGGCAACAATCTTAGTATGCTGTCAATTACTATCATTGCTGCTGTTTCTCCTCCCGATAAAATATAGTCACCAACACTCATTTCTTCAATATTTCTACTCTCTACTACTCTTTGGTCTATTCCTTCGAAATGTCCACATAATAAATTAATTTTTTTTTCTTTAGAAAGTTCTCTTGCTTTTTTCTGGTCAAATAATTTCCCTTTTGGAGACAAAAAAATTATTTTTTCACCATCTTCAATATTATTATCAATTGCTTTTGCAATCACATCAGGTCTAATAAGCATACCTGATCCTCCTCCATAAGGAGTGTCATCCACTGTTTTATGTTTGTCTAATGCATAGTCTCTTATATTTACAATTTTTAGTTTCCATTTATTTTCAGACATTGCTTTTCCATATAAACCTTTGGAAAGAAATCCTGGGAAAAAATCTGGATACAAAGTAAATATTTGAGCATTAAACATAGATATATTTATTTCTTTTCTTCCTTAGGTGCTTCTGCTTTTTTTTCTTCCTTAGGTGCTTCTGCTTTTTTTGCTTCCTTAGGTGCTTCTGCTTTTTTTTCTTCCTTAGGTGCTTCTGCTTCTTTTTCTTTTTTTCTGTCCTTTTTAGGAATTGCTTTATTTGGATTATTTCCTGAAATAGGCATTTTAATTAAATTATTTTCACCTAAAAGTCTTGCAACTCTAGTTGTGGGTTGCGCTCCTTGATCTAACCAATATTTTATTCTTTCAGAAGATAATCCTATTCTTTCTTTTTTCTCTTTAGGAAGAAGTGGATTAAAAAATCCTAATTTTTCAATAAATCTTCCATCCCTTGGAAATCTACTATCTGCAACCACAATTTTATATACGGGTCTTTTTTTTGTTCCACCCATAGACAATCTTAATTTTAACATTTTTTCTCCTTTTATTTATTTTAATTGATTAAAAAGTTCTGGCGGTATTCCTTGATCCGCAAGTCCCTTTGTATTTCCTTTTGACATCTTTTTCATCATTTCAGACATCATCTTAAATTGCTTTAACAATTTATTGATAGTGGCAACATCTGTACCAGAGCCATTAGCAATTCTTTTTCTTCTTGAACCATTTATAAGTTTTGGATTTTTTCTTTCCTTTTTTGTCATAGATAAAATTATTGCTTCATTTTTGGAAATTATTTTTTCATCTATACCTGCTTGATCCATTTGAGATTTAATTTTTGATACTCCCGGTAAAAAAGACATCACTCCTTCTATGCCTCCCATCTTTTTCATTTGTCTCAATTGCAACAAATAATCTTCCATTGAAAATTCACCTTTTTTCAATCTTTCTTCTGTTTTTTTTATATTTTCTTGATCAAATTCTTCTGCTGCCTTTTCAACCAAAGATACAACGTCCCCCATACCAAGAATTCTGTTTGCTATTCTATCTGGATGAAATACTTCTAAATTTTCAATTTTCTCTCCTATTCCTAAAAACTTGATAGGTACATTTGATTCAAACTTCATACTAACTGCCGCTCCACCTCTGCCATCACCATCTGTTCTTGTTAGAATTATTCCTGTAAGATCAACTGTATTTTTAAATTCTTTTGCTACTTGCGCAGCTATTTGTCCAGTCAAAGAATCTGCTACTAATATTGTTTCTGATGGACTAATTATTTTTTCTATTTGATTTATTTCATTCATCATCTGCAAATCTATTTGGGTTCTACCCGCTGTATCAAAAAGAATAATTTCAGCTCCATTTAAATTTGCAGCTCCAAGAGCTCTGGAACATATATCAGAAGGTAATTGACCAGGCACAATTGGCAAAGTTAGTATATTATTTTTTTCACCTAAAATTTTTAGTTGTTCTTGTGCTGCAGGTCTATAAACGTCAAGGCTTACCATCATGACTTTTTTTTTATTATTCTTTTCTAAATAACGGGCTAGTTTTGCGGTAGTTGTAGTTTTTCCTGAACCTTGAAGACCAACCAACATTATAGGCACTGGTGGCACTTGATTTAAATTTAATTCAGAGTTTTTGTCTCCTAACAATGAAACAAGTTCATCATATACTACTTTTATTACCATTTGTCCTGGCGAAGTAGATCGAATTATTTCTTGTCCTATTGCTTTTGGTTTAATTTTTTCTATAAAATCTTTTGCAACATTTAATGAAACATCTGCCTCTAATAAAGCTTGGCGAATATTGCGAAGTCCTTCATCAACTTGCTTCTCATCTAAAGAAGGTGCTTTTTTTAAAGAAGAAAAAATTTCTTCAAATTTATTTGTTAAATTTTCAAACATAATTTCACACAGCAGCTATCGCACTAGTGGGCGAACCCTCGCTGACTAGTGTCGATCTCTTTGCTTAACAAAGACACCGCAAAATGCTGTTTTTTGCGGAAAGTCGGTAAACTATAATAGAGGTTCAAAAAGTCAATAAATAAGTTAAGTATTTAAATATATGGAAATTAAAGCATTTAAAATGGACGGTTTAGGAAATGATTTTGTAATTATTGATAGAAGAAAAAATCCAGTTTCTGTCAGTAAAGAAAAAATTATTGAATTAGGAAAAAGAGATAACATTGGTTTTGATCAAATGATATTTATTGATGAATTAGATCATAAAAATCCTAATTATAATCCAATTACAATATTTAATTCCGATGGAGATGAAGTGACTGCTTGTGGAAATGGAAGCAGATGTGTTGCAAAAATTTTGTTTGATGAAAATAAAAAAGATGATGCTGTAATTGTTACTTCAAATAGAATTTTAGAAGCTCAAAAAGTTTCTGAAAATAGTATTAGACTTGCAATGGGTGAACCAATCTTTGATTGGAATAAAATTCCTTTATCAAAAAATATTGATCATAAAAAAATAAGTTTAAAAATAGATAGTATAGAGCTAAAAGAAGGTTTTGCATTAAATGTGGGTAATCCTCATATAGTTTTTTTTGTTGAAGATTGTTTTAAATATGACTTAAAAAAAATAGGACCATTAGTAGAATGCCATAAATTATTTCCTGAAAAGATTAATGTTACTTTTGCACAAAAAAAAGATTCTTCAAACATATTAGTAAATGTGTGGGAACGTGGTGCAGGATTGACTAAAGCATGTGGTACAGCAGCATGTGCAACAGCAGTAGTTGCTTTTGAAAAAGGCTATACAGGAAATAATACCAATATTCATTTTAAAGAAGGTTTTTTAAATATTGAATATAATGGATTAATTTCAATGACTGGTCCGGTTTCAAATATAAAAGAAATTAAAATAAAATTATAATGGGTATTTTTGAAAAATTTAAACTAGGTTTTAAAAAAAGTGCTGAAAATATTACTTCAGGGCTTAAAGAAATAATAATTAAAAAAGAAATAGATGATAAAACTCTAAATGAAATTGAAGAACTTTTAATTAGATCTGATGTTGGTGTAGAAGCTTCTTCTGAAATTAGAGAAATTATTTCACAAAAAAAAATTGATCCTAATCTTAATATTTTTGATGAAATAAATAAAATTTTAACTGAATACATTGTAGGTATAATGAAGCCTCTTGAAAAAAGAGATTTTTTCCATAATCATAATAAATTAAATATAGTTTTAATTTCAGGTGTTAATGGTGTTGGAAAAACAACAACAATCGGAAAAATTGGAAAAATCTTAAAAGAAAATGGCAGCAAAGTAGTTTTATCAGCTAGTGATACTTTTAGAGCAGCAGCGATCGATCAATTAGATAAATGGGCAAAAAAAATTAATGTTGAAATAATAAAATCTGAACCAGGTTCTGACCCAGCATCAGTTGCTTTTAAAGCAATACAACATGCAAAAAATAAAAGTTTAAATCAAGTAATAATTGATACAGCTGGAAGATTACAGAATAAAAAAAACTTAATGGATGAATACAAAAAAATTGCAAACGTTGCTAAAAAAATCGATGCCTCTGCTCCTCACCAAGTGGTTCTAATATTGGATGCAACTTCAGGCCAAAATATAATTAATCAAGTCGATGAATTTAACAAGATAATTCCATTAACAGGTTTGATTATGACAAAGTTGGATGGAACAGCAAAAGGAGGAATATTATTAGCATTGGCTAAGAAATATAAATTACCAATTATTGGACTTGGACTTGGAGAAAAGGAAGATGATTTTCAAATTTTTGATGCAGAAAAATTTGCAAAGGCATTCATTCAATAATAGTTACTCCAAACTTTCTAAAAAATTATTTATTTCATCTTTTAACCCAACATCAAATTCCATCATATGACCGTCTTTTTCCGTGAAATATTTAAATTTTGGCTCATTTGCTAGATTATAAAGTTCATTGCCCATATTAAATGGAACAAGTTTATCTTTTTTGCCGTGCATAATTAAAATAGGAAATTTTATATTTTTAATTTTATTTTTCGTTTCATATTTATCTTTAAGAAGTAATTTTACTGGAAAGATTGGATAAAATTTTTTACCCATTTCTATCATTGACGTAAAAGGAGACTCTAAAATTATCCCAGCAAATTTTTTATTTTGACCAATTTCTGTTGCTACTGCTGTGCCTAATGACTCTCCATATAAAATTATTTTTTCATTTGAAATCCCTTTTCTATTAAGCCACTTTAATGCACCCAAAGAATCTTGATATAAACCTTCTTCGCTAGGTTTACCTGGATTTCCACTATATCCTCTCCAAGCAATTATTAAAAAATTAACATCTAAATTTCCCAATAAATTAAGTTTGTAAATTCTATTATCTAAGTTTGAAGCATTTCCATGGAAGAAAAGTATGGTTTTTTTTTCCAAACTTTTAAAATGATACCATCCTTTTAAATTCAAATTATCCGAGGTATCAAAACTAATAGTTTCGAATTTATGAATTAATCCGTCACCACTAATGTCTTTTGTAAAAGTTGGAGGTGATAAAGGATAATATAAAAGTTTTCTTTGATAAAAATAAACAACTATTACTGAAATAAAGTATAAAAATAATATTGCTAATATAATACTTTTAATGTTTATCAAAAAACGACTCGTACACCATCATTACAATTGCGAGACCCATTAATATATAAACAGGCAAAACATCAACGAAACCTATCATCATTGATCTTGTTAATGTTGTAGCAAGACCAATTAAAAAAAATGATGCAAAAGATAATGCTATTAAAGTGGTAATTTTATGCATAATGTTTTTTACTTTCTTTTTCGAGCCAGTTAGCAATGCCTAAAAATCTAAGATCATCATATTTATCGCCAATTAACTGAACACCTAATGGTAAATTATTTTCTCCTTGAAGTAAAGGAAGTGAAATACTTGGTACACCCATATAAGACCAAACTTTATTAAAGTCTGCACTTCCAGTACTTTTTAGTCCTTTGTCAGCAACTCCAGTACTACAAGGTGATAAAACGCCATGATAGTCTTCAAAAACTTCTCTATATGACTCATAACTTCTCTGCATAAAATCTATGGCTTCAGCATAATCTTTTGCAGAATATTTCAATCCTCTGGAAATAGCAGCTTGCATTTCTTTTGAAAGTTTATTTTTTGATTTTTTATAATAATCTTGAAAATTATTTGATAAATCAGTTTCATGAATAATTTGGTGGTATTTATTAATATCCTTAAAATATGAAGGTGTATCAAATACTTCTATATTTTTTTTAAATGTTTTAATAAAGAATTCAAAAGACTCTCTTGATTTTTTATCTACCTTTTTCCAACTATCAGTTTTATAAAAAATAAATTTTGGATCGAATAAAGGTTTTTTTTTACAATACTCCATTATATTTTCTGTAGAATAATGTATAGTTGCTGCATCATAAGAATCTTTTTTAATCAAAACTTTTGCTAATAATGCAACATCTTCAACAGTTTTTCCAAATACTCCAATATGATCAAGTCTGTAAGAAGTTCTTAAAACTCCATTTCTAGATATTAATCCGTAAGAAGGTTTGTAACCAACTACTCCACAGTAAGATGCTGGTCTTATAACTGAACCACCAGTTTGGGATCCGATCGACAAAGGAGCCATGTGTGCTGCGATAGCAGCGGCTGATCCGCTAGATGATCCACCTGGTGTTCTTGAATAATCGTGTGGATTTTTTGTTAATGGTGGGCCTAAAAAAGCAAGTTCTGAAGTTGCAGTTTTTCCCATAATAATAGCACCCTCAGATTTTAACAAATCTACTATCTCTGCTTCTTGGGATTTAGCACCTTTTCTCAGGACGGTTCCACATTCTGTAGGCATGTCGTGAGTTCCAATAATATCTTTTAAAGCTATAGGAATGCCATGCAAAATTCCTAATGACTTACCGCTCTTTCTATAATTGTCAGCCTCTTCTGCTTTTTCTAACAAGATTTTCTTATCAAAATAAGCCCAAGCTTTAACATCTTTTTCAAATTTGTTTATTCTTTCAATATATAGCTTGCATAACTCTACTGAAGAGATTTTTCCTTCTTTTATCTTTTTTGCAATTTGATTAACAGTAAATGAAAATATCTCAGCCATAAATTTAAAAACTAATTTGCAAATAAAGTTTCAGGCAACCAAAGTGCTATGCCTGGGAATAAATACATTAAAAACATTGCAAATATAACAATCAATAAAAATGGCATAATTCCTCTAAAAATATCCATCAGTTCAACGTTTTTACTTTGTACTCCTTTTAGGTAATATGCAGACATCGCCATTGGTGGAGTTAAAAAAGATGTTTGTAAATTTAATGCTATAAGCATTGCAAAAAAATATGGATTAACTCCAAAAAAATCTACAAGAGGTAAAAATATAGGTACGAAAATTATTAAAATTTCTGTCCATTCTAGTGGCCAACCTAACAAGAAAATAATTATTTGAGTTAAAACCAAAAACTGCCAAGGTTGAAGGTTCATCGATTTAAAAAAATGCTCAAATACTTCATGTCCTCCTAAATATGAAAAAACTGAAGCAAATGTCCAAGAGCCAACAAAAAGCCACATGATCATAGCGCTTGTTTTCGCTGTTAAAAAAACTGACTCCTTAAAATTTTTCCATTTTAACGTTTTATAAAAAATTGAGAGAACTAATGAACCAAAAGCACCTACTGCTGCTGCTTCGGCTGGGGTTGCTAAACCAGCTAAAATAGTTCCAAGCACTAAAATAATAAGAGAAAACAAAGGTAAAAATGATACTGCAACTTCTTTTAGTATTTCTGCTCTAGGTGGAATATCTTCTGCTCTTGGTTTTGGTGCGATTGATGGATTTAAATATGCTCTTGTCACTGCATAAATTATGTACAAACCGGCTAACATTAAACCAGGGAAAATAGCAGCTGCAAATAATCTTAAAGGAGATAGCTGTGCTATAACTGCATAAACTATAAGCATAATACTTGGTGGAATTAAAATTCCAAGACATCCTCCTGAACAGATTACCCCCGATGCAAATTTTTTATCATATCCAGCTTTTATCATTGCTGGCCAAGCTAATAGACCCATCAAGGTAACAACAGCACCAATTATACCTGTCGCTGTGGAAAAAAGGGCACATGTTACTAATGCAGCTACTGCCATTGATGCTGGTAATTTATGTGAAGCAAGTCTTATTGCAAAAAATAATCTTGATACTATCCCAGCTCTTTCAACCAAATATCCCATAAATAAAAATAAGGGGACCGCCGTTAATACATTGTTATCCATTATTGTGTAAGTGTTTGAAACCAATAGAGAAAAAATTCTATTGTCAAATATATGTTCCATTTGGGCTGGATCGTAGTAAGCATAATATCCAAAACCAATTCCCATAGCCAATAAGGTAAAAGCTATTGGAAATCCTAATAAAACTGCAAATAAGAAGATTCCCATCATGAAGATAGCAATTTCGGGATTTGTTAAACTAAATAACATCTACTTCATCTTCTTTCTGAGATGTTCTCATTAAAATTTTTTCTGTTTCTTCTGCACTAACCATTCTCGCTGGCCAATGACCTGTTTGAATACAAATAATAGATCTAAACACCTCACTAATTCCTTGAATTACAAGTAGAGCGCCTGATAATGGGATAAGAGATTTTGCCATATAAATTTGAATTTGAGCAGGACTATTCCAACTTGTTTCTTTGATTTTCCAGGCTAACGCAGCATAATCATAACCATAAACAGCAAGCGCAATTACACCAGGGAAAAAAAATATAAAATATAAAACCAAATCAATCCAACCCTGAACTTTGGTTGGAAAAAGTCTGTAAATAACATCTCCTCTTACATGAGCTTCTGTTGATAAAGTATAAGCTCCAGCCATCATAAAGATAGCTCCGTACATTTGTAAACTAAAATCAAAATTCCACAAAGTTGGACTGTTAAAAGCATATGCCATTACAACTTCATAACAAGTTCCTCCCATTAAAATTACAATACACCAAGAAAAAGCTTTTCCCATGGAAGTACTCAGATTGTCAGCAAATTTTATATAGGAACGCATCATAATATTTTATGTTAAATCATCTACATATCATACAAAAAAAAAGGGGACCAGTGGTCCCCTTTTTTAAGATTTGAATATTATTTAGATTTTAACTTTCCCTAAAGGTCCAAACTCATTTTCATATGCTAGTCTGTAATTAGGCTGATTCATCAGCAAGTACTTCATTACTCTCTTAGCGTATGATTTTTGAGAATCTACTATTTTCTTAAAGAAAGCATCCTTCGCAACAAAATCTCCGATAACTTTATCCCAACCTTTTAATTGTTGAGCTAAAATTTCATCTGAAGTTTGATAAACATTAACTTTATGTTCATTCATTAATTTAGATAAGTCAGCTGAATATCTAACTAATGCTTTGAAATAGTTATCTGTATTTGCAGCATAAGCAGCATTTTTTAAAATAGCTTGATGTGCTGGTGACAGATTATTTAATGTTTTGTTGTTAATTGGTATTTCAAACATCTCTTGAGATTGGTGAAAGCTTCCTAAGTGATAGTGCTTAGAAACATCTTGCATACCAAACTGAGAGTCTGAAGTTGGGTTATTAAACTCAGCAGCTTCAATTAAACCAGTTTTCATAGCTGGTTGAATTTCACCACCAGGTAATTGTCTAACTACCATTCCCATTGCTGTAAGAACGTTAGTTGCAAGACCAACTGTTCTATACTTCATACCTTTAACATCAGATACTTTCGTTACATTTTTCTTAAACCATCCAAAAGGTTGTGCTGGCATAGGCATATGAAAGTAACCTGTATAGTCGAAACCAACTTTTTTAATAGTTTCTTCATATAGTGCTCTTCCTCCACCGTATTCCATCCATCCCATAACTTCTTGAGATGACATACCATATGATGGTCCAGTTCCAAATAAAGATGCAGCTGGATTTTTTCCATACCAGTAAGCTGTTACCCAGTGACCCATGTCAACTACTCCAGAACTAACTGCTTGACCAATTTCTTTAGTCTTAACAATTGCTCCTACAGGCTGAAGATCGATTTTTAATGATCCTCCTGACATGTCACTAACCATTTTTGCATAGTCTCCTGCCATTTCAAAAAAGATGTTAGCACCACTTGGCCAAGCAGCTTGCATTTTAAGTGTTTGAGCTGCGTTAGCATTTATATATGGCATTGCTACCGCTGCTGCACCTGTTGCTGCTGCAACCTTAAAGAACTTTCGTCTTGAAGGTGTTTTCCCCTTCAACGATTTTTTTTCTTTAATCATTGTTATTTCTCCTCGTTTTAGTTAATTAACTGCAATTATTTAAGCATAGATTCTGATTAGAGTCTTGATAAAAAATTATGAAATTTTAAGAAAAATATTATTTTTTACAATCTAGAATTGTATTATTTAAGATAATTTAATCTATTTCGTTTATTACTAAAACTTTCTCTGGATCAAATACCTCTACTTTAATACTAGAATACCAATTTGAAACATCCTCAATATCCTTATCTGTTAACATTTGAGCAATCATTGACATTTGTGGATGTTGAATTTTATTAGTTTTATATTCCTTTAATTTTACAATTAAATAATCTTTATTTTGACCTGATATATTGGGAACTAATGGAGAATTTCCTCCAGAGGCAGCTGTACCATTCAATCCATGACAAGCTGAACAAATTTGAGCCGCTTTTAATTTTCCAGCCTTTAAAGACTCGGAAAGGTTGGCCTCGTTTGATGCATCTATTTCTCCAGCTAATGCAGAAGAAAATATATAACAAGTTACTAATAAAATAATCTTTATTAATTTCATTAATTCATTCGAGTGTGACTAATAATGTTAAAAGCTTCTCTCAGTTTAGCTTCGCCTTTTTTTAAATTGCCTGCATCACATAATGCAATGCCTTCATCTTTTAAAGCTTTGATTTTTTTTAATTTTTGTTCAGTATATTGGTACTGTTTTTTTCCATAAGCTCTTTCTGATTCTTTCCATATTGATTTAGCTAGATATTTGCACATGTATTCTGAAGAATTTAAATATGTCTGATACTCTGCCTCAGTCATACATTTGCTCTCTCTTATTTGCTTAAATGTTCCATCCTCCATCCATTTTGCAAATCCGCTACATATTTTAGTGTCACCAGTTGATGCATTTGCAACAACAGATGAAAATAGCAAAAATAAAACTGCTAATAAAATTTTTCTCATTTTCATCCTTTCTAATATTTTTAGAGTTAAAAAAAGGGACCGACTTTAATCGGTCCCTAAATTTAATTTTTTTAATTATCCTTCGTATGTAATTCTATAAATTACTCCAGCTTTATCATCTGAAACTAATATAGAACCATCGAAGTATTGTTGAACGTCTACTGGTCTACCTAAATAAGTACCCATTTCAGTCATCCATCCCTCAGCAAAAGGTTCCATTTTTTTAGCATTGCCCTTTTTATCAAGATAGGTAACCATTACTCTTGCACCTCTAGGCTTTACAGCATTCCATGAGCCGTGTTGTGCACTAAAGATAGCATTATGGTATTTTTTAGGAAACATTTTTCCAGTATAGAACATCATTCCAAGGTCAGCAGCATGTGCAATCGTCTCAATTTGAGGTTTGCAATAATTGTCTGCATAAGCTTTTGGAATTGATTTTCCTTTATATTCACCTGTTCTTACATCGCCACCGCCAGTATATGGATGTCCATACCAAACTTTAGGACCTAATCCACAAGCTTTATTTAGCTCTCCTGGAGGAGTTTCGTCTCCCATTCCATCTACTTGGTTATCAGTAAACCATAAAGAACCATCTTTTGGATTGAACGCGTGACCTACTGAGTTTCTTATACCAATTCCAACAACTTCTCTTTCTAATTTTCCAGGGAATCTGTTGAATCGTATCATTCCACCTATACCTACTTGATCGTATAAAGGATATTTATCAGCTGGTGCTACGTTAAATGGTTGTCCCATACTTACATAAAGTTTATTATCCTTAGGATTGATTGCACAAACTCTTGCAGAGTGATTATAAGACTCCTCTTCAGGTGGAATTAACTCACCTTGAGGTATAATTGGAATAGCTACCGTGTCTGGACTTTCCATAAAAAACTCTGCTGCTGGAAACCATAATACTCTATTTCTTTCAGCAACATATAAATGTCCATCAGTACTAAAGCATACACCATTAGGAATATCAAAATTAACAGATGGGCTAAATTGCTCCACAGTGTCTGCTACATCATCCATGTCTCTGTCAGTTGCTTGCCAAACCTTATCTTTTCTAGTTCCAATCCAAACAGTTGTTTTATTTCTTGCAACTGCCATATGTCTTGCATCAGGAACTCTTGCGAACAAGCTTATTTTAAACCCAGCAGGCATCTTAATTTTTGGTAATATATTGTTTCTTATATTATCCATGTATTTGCCATCCTGGGGCACTACTATACCTGCGGCTGTGCCTGTACTTTTAAAGCTACTAAGCTTATCAATATTCTTATTTCTATCGTCAGCAAATGAAATTGATGACCAAAGAGATATTAATAGCACCGAGGTAATTATAGATACTAGTTTTTTCATTTTTCCTCCTCTATCAATTACTTAATTATTGAAGATTAAATTATAGAATAACAAAGCAATCAAGATCTCTTTTGTATTGAAAATCTTCGTGATATTTAAATATTTGCAATCAAAAGTTGAAAAAAAATAAATTTAATTAACTTTGTTCTTACAGTTTCCTGTTTTGAAAAACTCATCTAAGTTATCTATGGCGAGATTTGCCATTGCAGTTCTTGTTTCTTTAGTTGCACTTCCTAGGTGTGGAAGAATAAATGCACCTTTATGTTTTAAATAACCAGGATTTAAATTTGGTTCACCTTTATAAACGTCTAAACCAACTGCATAAACTTTTCTTCTATCAAGCGCTTCAATTAGTGCCTCATCCTCTACAATATCACCTCTTGCAACATTTGTTACTACTGCTCCTTTTGGTAAATATTCTATTGTCTCTTTGTTAATTAAATTTATTGTTTCCTTTGATGCTGGACAGCATACTGATAAAATATCTGAAACAGATAATAAACTTTTAAGATTGTCATGATAAATAGCTCCCTGTTCTTTTTCTGAATCTAATTTTGAACGATTGTGATAATGAATTATCATGCCAAGTGATCTTGCAATTTTAGCAATCTTTTGACCAATTCTTCCCATTCCTAGAATTCCTAGTCTTGACCCCGTTAGTTGTTTTCCTATTAAATACTCTGCGGACCATTTCCAGTTAGAAGCTTTAGCACTTTGAATCCCTTCTGCAGCTCTTCTGCATGCTCCTAAAATTAATAAAATTCCAATCTCTGCTGTTGCGTCAGTTAAAACATCAGGTGTGTTTGTTACTGCAATATTTCTTTTTTTAGCTGCTTCTAAATCTATATTTCCAAATCCCACTGCAAAGTTTGATAATATTTTTATACTATCAGGTAATTTATTAATTGTTTCGGCATCCATTTTATCTGTCAAAGATGTTAGAATTCCATCACATCCTTCACTCATTTCAATTACTTTTGATTGAGAATATAATTCATCATTATCATTTAAATTTGCTTCAAAAATTTTCGAAGCTTTTTCTTCGCAAGATTTAAGTAATCTTCTAGTAATTAAGATTTTTTTCATCCTTATGATTAATTTAAATCAAAAATTTTGCCCGGATTCATAATGTTATTAGGATCTATCGTTCTTTTAATTGATTTCATAACAGGAATATTATCAGGATGTTCTTCTAGGAGATATTCTTTTTTATGAAGTCCTATACCATGTTCACCAGTAATTGTTCCATTTAATTGTAATGCTTTTTTAATTAATAAATCGTTAAATTCTCTAATTGTTTTGTACATTTCTTTTTTTGCTGGATCAAAAGGTAAAATTACGTGAAAATTTCCATCCCCTAAATGACCTACCATTGGAGCTCTAAGTCCAAATTTTTTTGCTTGTTCTTCCGCAAAATTTACACACTCAGTTATGTTAGAAATAGGAACACATACGTCGGTTGAATAAACTCTTCCATTGTTAATTAAAGCTTTCACCGAATAGTATACATCCCATCTTGCTTTCCAAAGTTTATTTCTATCCTCTAAATCTTTTGCCCACTTAAAAGAGCTGCCATTATTATCTTTTGATATTTCCTCTACAATTTTAATATTCTCATTATTAGATAACTCTGACCCATGAAATTCAAAAAATAATGTTGGTACTGCCTCAATATCTTTTAGCTTAGAATAATTTATACTAATCCCCATTTGATCTTTATTAAGCATCTCAATTCTTGCTATGGGAACACCATATTGGATAACTTGTTGAGCAGTTTGAACTGCATTTTCAAGAGTTGGAAAATGACATACAGCACTCATTATACTTTCTGGTATAGGAGATAATCTTAGATGAACTTCAGTTATTATGCCCAATGTACCTTCTGATCCAATAAATAGGTTCGTTAAATTATAACCTGCAGAAGTTTTTTTAGTTCTACTTCCTGTATTTATAATATCACCATTAGGCAAAACTACTGTAAGACCTGTGATTACAGTTTTCATGGTACCATATTTTACAGCCATTGTACCTGAAGCTGAAGTTGAAGCCATACCACCAATTGCAGCATTCGCACCAGGATCAATTGGGAAAAAAACACCATCCTCTCTTAAATAATCATTTAGTTGTTCTTTTGTGACGCAAGCCTGAACTCTGCAGTCGAAATCTTCAGCATTTACACTTAATACTTTATTCATTTTTTCAAGTGAAATTGTTATTCCATTTTCATTTCCAACAACATTTCCTTCTAAAGATGTGCCTGTACCAAATGGAACTACTGGAATTTTATGCTCATTACATAATTTTAAAATTTTTGAAACCTCTTCATTAGTTTCTGGAAAAACTACTGCTTCGGATAATACTGGATCATAAGTATCTTCTCCTCTTGCATAATTTGCTCGAGTAGACTCTGACTGAGAAAATCTACCATTCAAAATCTTTTTTAATTCATTTTGAATTACTTCATTCATATTTAAATATTATAGAATTATATAAAGAAAAATAAACTTAAAACTAGCCGAGCATTTTCTTTATATTTTCCAGGGCTTGTGAGATATTATCCCTAGAGGCAGCAAAACTAAACCTTACATAATCTTCGCAACTTTTGCCAAAAGCAGTACCTGGAACTATAGCAACTCCAGCCTCATACATTGCTTTTTTACAAAATTCATCACCATTCATTCCAGTGCCAATTACTTTTGGAAATGCATAAAAAGCTCCACCAGGTAAGCTACACTCTACACCTGGTAATTCATTTAATCCTTTGTGGATTAAATTTCTTCTTTGTGTAAATTTTTCCATCATTTCATGAATAGGATCATCCGGTCCATCTAATGCCGCTATTCCTGCAAATTGAGCAGCTGCATTTACGCACGATACACTATTAATTAAAAGTTTATTAACATGTTCAACTAAATTTTTTGGCCAAAAACTCCATCCTAATCTCCAGCCAGTCATAGCATAAGCCTTACTCCATCCATCCAAAACAATCAGTCTATCTCTTAAATCTGGATAGTTGAAAAATGTTGGCATTTTTTTACCATCAAAAATTTGTCTACTATAAATTTCATCACTCAATATAGTTACATGTGGATGTTTTTTTAAACCGTCAGCTAAAACATCAATATCAGATTTTTCTACAAAACTTCCTGTTGGATTATTTGGATTAATTAATATCAACAAACGAGTCTTGTCTGTTATCAAAGATAATATTTTTTCAGGATTAAATTTTAAATCCTTATCTTCAGTTAAATCGTAAGGAACTGGCGTTGAACCAGTATAATTGATCATAGATTCATAGATTGGAAAAGCTGGAGTTGGATGAATTATTTCTGCTCCTGGTTCACCAAAACATTGTATAGCATAATGCATTGTGGGTTTCCCTCCAGGCATTATTAATATTCTTTCATGGTCTATATCTACATTATAAAGTTTTTTAATTTTTCTTGTCACAGCTTGTCTACACTCAGGAATTCCATTAGACATTACATACCCGTGATGACCATCGTCTAATGCTTTTTTAGCTGCTTCAACGACATGTTTAGGTGTTTTAAAATCTGGTTGTCCTAAACTTAAATGTATCATTGGTTTTCCTTGTGCTTCTAATTTTTTCGCTTTCGCTAGTACACTAAATGCTGTCTCAGTTCCTAATCTATCTAAACTCTTTGCTAATTTCATTTATTTTTAAATTTTTATTTTCTATAAATTAATTTTGAACTATTTAATTCACCTAAATTTTTGCAACCCATTAATGTCATATTTCTATTAATTTCATCATGCATATTTTGTAACAAATGTTCAACTCCTTGTTGGCCGCCTGCGGCCAAAGAGAACAGAAACATTTTACCAAAACTGCATGCTTTAGCTCCAGCAGCCAAAGCTTTTAAAACGTGAGTTCCTCTTCTTATACCACCATCTAAAATAATTTCTAGCTTATCGCCTACAGCATCAGAAATTTCCTTTACTTGATCAAAAGGAGATCTGGAACCATCTAGTTGACGACCTCCATGATTTGAAATCATGATTGCTGTACAACCAATATCTATTGCTTTTCTTGCATCATCAACTGACATCACACCTTTAAGAGCGAATGGACCATTCCATTTTTTTACACAATACTCAGCATCTTTCCAATTCATTGCTGGATCATATTGTTCATTAATATATTCAATAACCGATTTTGCAATATCTGTTCCTTTATCTGTTTTTGAAGCTACGTTTGCTAATTTAAATTTTCCATGAGTTAAATAATTTAATACCCACTTTGGATGCATAGCAAAACTCATCAAACTTTGTAAGGTAAGCTTAGGAGGTGTTGTAAAACCGGTTCGATGATCTCTTTCCCTATTTCCTGCAACTAATGTATCGACAGTTAAACACATTCCATCAAAACCTGATCTTTTACAACGATCGATTAAATCTTCTGTAATTGACTGATCTTTATGTACATAAAGCTGAAATAATTTTGGGCCACCAGAAATATTTGAAATTTCCTCAATGGTATTATTTGCCATTGTCGACATGCTGTAAAATGTTCTAAATTTATCTGCAGCTCTTGCGGAAGCTTTATCTCCATCATGATGGTAAAGCCTTTGCATAGCGCATGGAGATAAAAATATCGGCATATCAATTTTTTTTCCAAATATAGTTGTTGATAAATCAGGTTTTCCAACACTTGCAAGAATGTTGGGAATTAAATCACACTCGTTAAAAGACTCGGTATTTCTTTTTAATGTAGTTTCATCATCAGCTCCTCCGTCAATATAATGAAAAATAGGCGAAGGTAGTTTTTTTTTTGCTAATTTTCGAAAATCCTCAAAATTATAACAATCTTTTAAGCTCATCAAAAATATTAAAGTTTTCTAAATCTTAAATTATTTCTATTTAGATCTGATATTTTTGTGCAACCCATTAATTTCATATCTCTCTCTAATTCAGCTTTATACTGTCCCAGTGCTCTTTCAACACCCGCTTGTCCTGCGGCAGCTAAAGCATACAGATAGAGTCTTCCGCCCGAACAAGCTTTTGCACCTACTGATAATGCTTTTAAAATATGAGTACCTCTCTGAATTCCACCTTCACAAATTACATCAATTTTGTCTCCCACTGCATCAACTATTTCTGCAAGTTGATCAAAAGGAGATCTTGACCCATCAAGTTGTCTTCCGCCGTGATTTGAAACCATTATGCCTGTACATCCAATATCAACTGCTCTTTTAGCATCTTCAACACTCATAACTCCTTTTAGAGCAAAATGGCCGCCCCACTGAGAACAAAGTTTTTCAGCATCTTTCCAATTCATAGACTGATCCAGCATAGTAGAAAAATAGTTTCCAATTGATGTGTTGGTGCTAGTTCCTTCTTTTACATAATCTTGAAGATGAGGTAATTCAAACTTACCTTTAGTTAAATAGTTTATTCCCCACATAGGCTTTGTAGCAAAACTAAATAAACTTGATAATGTCAGTTTAGGAGGAGACGTAAAACCAGTATGTAGATCTCTTTCACGATTTCCGCCAGTTATAGTATCAACTGTTAAAGCCATTACATCAAATTTTGCTGCTTTAGCTCTTTCTAAGCAAGCGTCATTTAAACCTCTGTCTTTGTGAAAATAAAACTGAAACATTTTTGGAGTATCAATTATTGAAGATATTTCTTCTACACTCACAGTAGCTAAAGCTGAAACACCAAACATAGTATTAAATTTTTTTGCCGCTTTTCCAACTGCTCTTTCACCGTCATAATGAAAAAGTCTTTGCAACGCCGTTGGTGCTAAATAAAAAGGTAAATCTAATTTTTTGCCAAATATTGTGGTTGATAAATCAATATTCTCAACCCCTCTTAAAACGTTAGGAACTAAATCAACATCTTCGAATGCACTTGTATTTCTTTTGTATGTGATTTCATCATCTGCTGCTCCATCAATATAGTGAAAAATCGGTGATGGTAATTTTTTTTTTGCTAATTTTCTAAAGTCCTGAAAATTATAACAGTCTTTTAATTTCACAATTTTATCTTTAAAATTTTTTTAAAATATTAAACATATAACTATTTGCACCAGGATTTTTTTCTCCTAAACTTGCATTAGATATATGATTATAAGAAAGCCCCATTTGAGTATTGGACATTAAGTCATAAGAAACTTGTAGTTCACTTTTTAATTCAAACATATGCCCTAAATCTTTTCCATCTCCTTCATGATAAAGTCCTGGGGTAAAACTAGGAGTTAAATTTAATTTTCCAACATTATATTGAGCTTGAATACCAGTATAAATATAAGTGGCACTATCAGCAGTAATAAATAAACCACTTACTGGAGATATAGTTCCTAAAAAACTTTCTCTAAAAAGATCTTCATTTTGATGTTGAATACCCACAATTGTAGAATGATGTTTATCATGACTAAAATCAAATATACCTGTAAAAAAGTTAAATTCTTGATTTTTTTCCTCAGCCTTTATACTCAAGCTATTCTGAAATAATAAAGTTAATCCTAATACAATTAAAAGTTTTTTCATCCAATATATTTTATGTTTTTTTTTTAAAAATTAAAATACCACCAAAAATAAAAATGGCTAATGGAAATAACCACAAAAAATAAGTATTTTTGTTAAATTCTGGTTCATAGAGAATCCACTCACCATATTTATCAGTTAAAAATTTATATATCTGCTTTTCAGTCATATTTTCATTTATTTTATCTTCAACAACCTTTTTTAGACTATTTGCAAACTCTGACTGTGAGTCATATATTGACTGACCTTGGCATATTAAACATCTTAAATTTTTAGTTATTTTGTTTATTTTATTATTATCAACAGAAAAGGATATTGTTGGATATATAATTATAATCAAAATTAAAATTTTTTTCATTTTAAAATATTTTTTATTTCGTTAAAAGATTTTAAATCAATCGGCCCAATAATTTTTTTAATTAATTTTTTTTCAGAATTATAAATAAAAGTTTCAGGAACACCATATGCACCAAAATTTATACTATTTTTTCCATCTTCATCAACCAATATTAACTTATAAGGATTTCCAAACTCATTTAAAAAATTTTGCGCATTTTTTTTTTTATCTTTATAATTAATACCAACCATATTTAATTTATTATTCATTTTTAGCTCAGTTAAATATTTATGTTCATCTCTACAAGGAAGACACCAAGAAGACCATATATTAAGTAATGTAATTTTATTAATTTCAAATATATCATTTTCAGTAATAATCTCATTTGACTCTAATTGTTTCATTTCAAAATTTATAATTTTTTTATTAATCAAAGCTTTTGGGGTGTATTTTTTACTGTCTTTGAGAGACAGAAAAAAAATAAAAAAACAAAAAATAAAAAAACAAAAAATTGAAATAAATTTTATTTTTGAACTCATTTTCGATCTTTAAAAAAAGTTAAAGTACCACCTAGTACAATTATTATTGTTGAAATCCAAATCCATATCATTAGAGGTTTTTTTTGATACCTTATATTAAACATATTGCTATCATCAATTTTATTCATAACAATAAAGTTATCTGAGTATAGAGTTGAAAGTATATCAGCTTCTGATGTAATTATTACTGGCTGATTATATATTCTAAGCTGTGGTTTAAGTATAATATCTTTGTAGTTATTTGATTGAATTAAAAAAATACCTTCTACTTTTTTAAAATTTTTATCATTTGTCATTGAAATATTTTGGAAAAAAATAGTTTCTTTCTCAAGTTTAAATTTATCACCTACATTTAAATTAAAATTATGCTCCTCAGAAAAAATACTATTAAATAATATACTTAATACTAATAATGAAAATCCAAAATGAGATATTCTTTGACTTAAATTTTGTTTATTTTTTTTTATTAAATCTCTAATTGTTGCTAAAAATAAATAAATTGATCCTCCCATTATTAAACTTAGAAATAAACCTTTATCACCTATAAATAGGAATAAGTAAGATGATGTAATGATTGATACAAAAAATAATACTACATTTTGTAGGTATATTTTTTTAAAATTAGATTTTAACCAACCTAATGAAGCACCAAAACCCATAAATAATAAAAAAGGTATTAAAAAAATAGAAATTAATTTATTAAAAAAAGGAGGACCAACTGAAATTTTTGTATTGTTTATAACTTCCAAAAAAATTGGATAAATTGTTCCAATTAAAACTACAGATAAGAAATACATCATGAACCAATTATTAATTAATATTGATAAATCATTAGTGAAAGTTAATTTATTTAAATTTAAGTCTTGTTTATAAAATTTAAAAAATATTACCAAAGACAAAAAAATTAAAAGAAATAAAAAAATTAAAATAAATATTCCTCTTTGAGGATCATTGGCGAATGTGTGTATTGAATTTAAAATACCAGATCTTACTAAAAAAGTTCCCGCTACACTTAAAACAAAAGTAGAAATAGATAAGATAATTACCCATCCTTTTAATTGAGATTTTTTTTCAATAACTGCGAGAGAATGAATTAAAGCGGTCAAGGTTAGCCAGGGCATTAACGAAACATTTTCAACTGGATCCCAAAACCAGAAACCGCCCCAGCCTAATTCATAGTATGCCCAAATTGAACCCAACATTATTCCTACTGTCAAAAAAATCCAAGAAACTATTGCCCATTTTTTTATATGGCTTGCCCAATTTCCATTTACACTTTGACTCATTAGAGCAGCAAGCGATGAAGAGAAAATTATAGAACAGCCTACATATCCAATATATAAAATAGGAGGATGAACAGCTAATGCTGGGTCTTGCAAAATAGGATTTAAACCCAATCCTTCATTAGGTATAGGAAAAATTATATCAAATGGATTAGAAGTAACTAAAGTAAAAATTAAGAAACCTAAAATAATTATTTGTTGAAACAAAAGAGTTAATGTTAAATATTTTTTTTCTTTTTTTTGAGATGTAAATAAAAAAAGTAAAGAAAATATTATTAAAACTAATATCCACAATAATAAACTTCCCTCGTGATTACCCCATGTTCCTGAAAATTTATAAAAAAAAGGTTTTGTGGTATGTGAATTTTCATAAACAGTTCTATTAATAAATTGAGAATTTAAAAATGAAAATATTAAACTAGAAAAACTTATAACTACTAATAAAGATTGTAGAAAATTAAGATTTATTAAATTTAAATAGTAATTTTTATTTAAAAATTTTAATTGTTTAAAACAATAAAATAATATTAAAATCGATATTGCTAAAACAAAAACTAAAGAATAATAACCAATTTGACTGAGTATCAATTATTTACCCTCCAAAGCTTCTTTTACTTCTGGCGGCATATAGTTTTCATCGTGCTTTGCTAAAATTTTATTTGCAATAAAAAAATTTTTATCTCGTAAATATCCTTCAGCTACAACACCTTTTTCTTCTTTAAATAAATTTGGAACTGACCCAGAAAATGAAACAATAATTTCATTAGAAAAATCTGTAATTACAAAATTAATATTATTTGAATCAATTTTAATTGAATTTTTTTTAACCATTCCACCAACTCGTAATTTTTCATTTGTAATTTCTGTCAAATTACTAATTTCTGTAGGTGATAAAAAATATACTACGTTACTTTTTAAATTATTTAAAATTAAATAGGATGTTAAAATTGTAATTAATATAAGTGCAAAAATAAAAATAAATCTAAGTTTTACTTTTTTACCATACATTTAATTTTTTAGATTTAGAAATTAGTTTTTCGATTTAACAGCAAATTTTATAGCACTTACAGTTTCTTTCGATTCAGGTAAATTTTTGGTTCTATCTTTATCTTTTTTATAAATTGAATATCTTGAAAAAAATTTTATTTTTTCTTTTTTTAGATTCTTACTAATTATAAAGTACAGAGTTAAAAAATTCACCATTGTAAAAATGAAAGCTGACCAAACAAATATACCGTGTCCATCCATATTAAGAAAATTTACTATCATAATCTATCAAGCCTTTTATTCCTAAGTTTTATCAGTTCAGTATTATATTTCATCAAAAAAATTAACAATGAAAAGAGAGCAAATGACGCAGTCATTATTAGCAAAGGTAATAACATAGAGTTATGAATTGATGTTTCAGATAAAATCTTAACACTTGAAGGTTGATGTAATGTTGACCACCATTCTACAGAAAACTTGATTATTGGAATGTTTATTAATCCTAGAATTGCAATTATTGATGAAATTTTATTTAAATTTTTATTTTTTTTAAATAAGTTAAATGAAAGTAAATAAACAAAATAAAATAAAAACAAAATTAACATGGATGTTATTCTAGCGTCCCATGCCCACCAAGTTCCCCATGTTGGCTTTCCCCAAATTGCACCAGTAACTAAAGCTATAAGATTAAAAACAAATCCTGTAGGAGCTAAACTTTTACAAATAATTAAAAAATTTTTAATTTTAAATACAAAAGAAAATATAGACAATGTTCCTATAACAGAAAATATTCCTAAAGAAATCCAAGCAGATGGTACATGAACATACATTATACGTACTGAATTTCCCTGTATATAATCTTCAGGCGATACAATAAGTCCTTCCCATAACCCCAAAACAAGTAATGATACAAAAAAATAAAAAATTAATTTTTGATATTTTAAACAAAAAAATAAAAATCTATCACTTTGAAAAAAAGGAAACATTTTATTATTATAGATTTAATTTTTTTATTTTAAAACCGTTAAGATCATCCTGACCAAGAATATGAGGGAGATAAGGGAAAGTCTGAATTCTTGGTCAAGATATAATTTAATTTAACCTATACATATGACAAAGTTTTGAATTAAATGTGTTTAAAAAATGTCTAAGACTTATTAGTTAGAAGGCTTAAAATAAGAAGATCCCTTCCTTCCAGAAAATATCTCATTAATTAAAGGATGTTTTATTGGTTCTCCAGAATCATCAAGTAAAAGATTTTGTTCTGAAACATAGGCCTCATAAGTAATATCATCATTTTCTGCAAGAAGATGGTAGAATGGCTGATCTTTTTTAGGTCTAACCTTTTTAGGTATAGATTCATACCATTCTTCAGAATTATTAAATTCAAAATCTACATCGTAAATAACACCCCTAAAATCAAAATGTTTATGTTTTACAATATCACCAATGGAAAATTTAGCATTTCTAGTGGACATAAGTTTAATATGGATATTTATAATCAAAAATCAATAAAAAAATTATTAAAGTTTAATTAATCTGTTAATATAAAATTGTGAATAAATCTTTTGTTAAATTTGTCACAGACTTTGGACCTTTAATGGTTTTCTTTTTTTACTATTATAACAGTGGTAAAGATTTAAAAGTTGCAATACCTCCTTTTATATTTGCAACTTTAATTGCTTTGTTGATTGTTTGGATACTAGAAAAAAAAATTCCAATGATACCCTTATTAGGAGGAATACTTATTACTTTATTCGGAGGTCTCACAATATATTTTGATAATCCTATTTTCATATACATTAAACCAACAATTATTAATATATTGTTTGGACTCACATTATTATTTGGAAAATTTTTTACAGAAGATCCAATTTTAAAAAAAATGCTCGGTAAATCTATACAATTGACTAATGAGGGTTGGAAAATACTAAATAGTAGATGGATGTATTTTTTTTTTAGTTTAGCCTTATTAAATGAAATTATTTGGCGAACACAATCAGAGGAGTTTTGGGTTAATTTTAAAGTTTGGGGTATATTGCCAATAACTTTTATTTTTACAGCTTTTCAAATAACATTAATAAATAAATATAAAGTTAATGAGTAAAAATTTAAAATTAGTAATTAATAATAGTTCACAAAATTTTGATCAAAAATATTTTTTTGAAAAAAATGAATTAAAAATAATTTTAGATTTATATGCAAAAATGGTATCTGAAGGTTCTTGGAAAGACTATGGTCTTAATATATCGAGTAAACAAGTAGGTTTTAGTGTTTTTAAAAATGCTACGGAAAGCGCAATGTATAAAATATGTAAAAATTTTAAACCAAACAATAAAAGTCTAAAGTATTTGATTACAGATTCTAGAGGAAAAATCTTAAAGAATTCTAATAATTTAAAAGCTTTACTAAAAAATATTAATTGGAAAAAATTTTAAAACTATCTTCTTTGACCAAAAAGTCTCAGTAACATTATAAATAAATTGATAAAGTCTAGGTAAAGTGTCAATGCACCCATAACTGCCTTTTTACCAATCAGCTCGCCTGAGTCTGAAGCAGCATACATATTTTTAATTTTTTGTGTATCATATGCTGTTAGACCAACAAAAATTAATACTCCTAAAATTGAAATCACAAAATACATCATTGATGATTTTAAAAATATATTAACCAAAGATGCAATTATAATCCCTATTAAACCCATCATTAAAAAAGATCCAAGTTTTGTTAAATCTCTTTTAGTTGTATATCCATAAATGCTCATTGCACCAAACGTTGCAGAAGTTATGAAAAATACTCTAGCAACACTTACTCCAGTATAAACTAACAATATCCAAGATAACGATAAACCCATAAGAGCTGCAAAAATCCAAAATACGGTTTGTGCTTTAGCAGCACTCATCTTGTTTATGCCAAAGCTCATATAAAAAACAATTCCTAAAGGTGCTAACATTACGATCCATTTTAGTCCTGAAAAAAATAATGCATTTCCAAAACTTGTAAAACCAGATATAACTCCACTCGTATCTGTCACTACTGACATCTTGAAAGAAATAAGAGCTATTATACCAGTTAGTAAAACCCCGGTAGCCATGTAATTATAAACTTTTAACATATAGGCTCTAAGGCCCTCATCCATTACTATTGATTTTTTAGCTACTGTAGCTGATTTATTTAAGATATTATTTCTATTGAAATCCATAATTAATATATAGTAACTTTTTAATATATTTTCAAGAATTCAAAATATAATTAATAAAAATAAATAATGAATTACAAAAACTTAGGAAATACAGACTTAAAAGTAAGCACAATTTGTCTAGGGACAATGACTTATGGTGAGCAAAACACTGAAAAAGAAGGTTTTGAACAAATGGATTATGCATTGAATAATGGAATAAATTTTTTTGATACTGCAGAACTATATTCTATTCCAGCAAAAAAAGAGACTTACGGCAAAACCGAAGAAATTATTGGAAATTGGTTTAAAAAAAGAAAAAATAGAAAAAAAGTTATTTTAGCATCAAAAATTTCTGGTCCAGGATTAAAATGGATAAGAGGAGGAGGAAATCAGTTTAATGAAAAAAAAATTAATGAAGCGGTAAATGATAGTTTAAAAAGACTTCAAACAGATTACATTGATTTATATCAGTTACATTGGCCAGAAAGAAAAACTAATTGTATGGGAAGATTAGGATATGTTCATAAAGAAGATAAAAGTTGGAATAGTTTTGAGGAAATTTTATCTATTCTAGAAAAAATCATCAAATCAGGAAAAATTAGATATATTGGACTTTCAAATGAAACACCATGGGGACTTTCAAAATTTTTAGAGATTTCAAAAATAAAAAAATTACCTAAAATGATGTCGGTACAAAATCCATATAATTTACTTAATAGAACTTACGAAATTGGCTTAGCAGAAATATCGATAAGGGAACAGAGCGGACTTTTGGCTTATTCTCCTCTGGCTGGAGGTTATTTAAGTGGCAAATATAGAAATGGAAAATTTCCTGATAAAAGCAGATATAAATTATTTGGAAATTATTTTCCAAGATACAAGTCTGATATTGATGCTAAGGCGATTGAAGAATATTATAAAATAGCAAAAGAAAATAATTTAAATTTTGCTCAAATGTCCTTAAAATTTTGTGAAATTCAAAGTTTTATAACATCTACAATAATAGGTTCTACAACTATGGAACAGTTGAAAAGTGATATAGATAGTGTAAATGTCCAATTAAACGAGAGTGTTATTAAACAAATTAATTATGTTCAATCAATATACCCTAACCCAAGTCCATAAATTTAAAACTATTATTGTGCTAATAATAGTTTTTACATTATTTAATTTTAAAATTTCTGCACAAGAAATAAAAAAAATAGGAAAATTTAAAGATTGGGAAACAATAATTTTAAAAAATAGTAATGAAAAAACTTGTTTTGCTCAAACAAAACCCGTTTTACAATCACCAAAAAAAAATAAAAGGGAATCCAGATTATTTGTAAGCTTCAGACCGAATGAAAAAATCATAGACGAAATAAGTACTACCTCTGGATATGAATATAATAAAAAAAATTCTATTATTGCAAAATCAGGTAAAAGAAAATTTAAATTTGATATTTCTCAAGACAACTTTGCTTGGATTGCAGATCAAAAAATAGAAAAAAAAATGATAAAAGCAATGAAAGCTGGTTCAAGAATAATGATTACAGGGTACAATCAAAAAGGTTCTCAAACAATAGATCATTACTCACTAATGGGATTCTCAAAAGCCTATAATAGTGCAAAAAAAAGTTGCTCATAAATAATAGTAAATGAAATCAAAAAAGAAAATTGTCCTTGCCTACTCAGGCGGGTTAGATACTTCAATAATTTTAAAATGGTTGCAAGAAAAATATAATTCTGAAGTAATTACTTATACAGCAGATATTGGTCAAAAAATTAATAAAAATAAAATTATTAAAAACGCAAAAAAATTTGGTGTTAAAAAAATTATTATAAAAAATTTAAAAGATACTTTTGTTAAAGACTATATTTATCCAATGATAAGAGGTAACGCGATTTACGAAGGTGTTTATTTATTAGGTACCTCAATAGCAAGACCTCTAATTGCTAAAGAACAAATTAGAGTTGCAAAAAAATTTAATGCTTACGCAGTTTCTCATGGTTCAACTGGAAAAGGTAATGACCAAGTAAGATTTGAGTTAGGTTATCATTATTTTGCACCTAAAATTAAAATTATTTCACCTTGGAGAATATGGAAACTAAAATCAAGATCAGATCTGATTAAATATGCAAAAAAAAATAATATTCTAATTCCAAAAGATAGAAGAGGTGCGCCTCCATTTTCAATTGATGATAATTTATTTCATACTTCAACAGAAGGAAAAGTTTTGGAAAATCCTAAAAATGCAGCTCCAGAATTTATTTTTCAGAGAACCACTTCCCCAGAAAAAGCTCCAAACAAAATTACATTTGTAACTATAGGATTTAAAAATAGCAATCCAATATCTATAAATGGAAAAAAATACTCTCCATCAAAACTTTTAGAAAAATTAAATAATTTTGCAGGAAAAAATGGAATTGGAAGGGTTGATTTAGTTGAAAATAGATTTATTGGAATAAAATCGAGAGGAGTATATGAAACACCCGGTGGAACTTTATTAATTACTGCCCACAGAGCTATTGAGTCTGTTACTTTAGATAAAAAAACAATGCATAAAAAAGATAATATTATGCCAAGATATGCAGAACTTATTTACAATGGTTATTGGTATTCAAAAGAAAGGTTTAAATTACAAAAAATAGTAGACTTAAAGAAAAATAAAGTAAATGGATCAGTTAAATTAAAATTATACAAAGGCAATGTAACAATTGTATCTAGAATAACAAAAAGTAAGGCATACTCGATGAAAAAAGTATCTTTTGAAGAAAATAAAACATTTAATAAATCAAATGTAGAAAGATTTATTAGTTATCACAAAAAAAAATTAAGATAAGTTTAATTATATTAATGGAAAAAGAAGAAGCTTTAAAATTTTTAAATTTAGGTATTATTGAATATAAAAAAAAAAATTTTGATTTATCTACTGAGCATTTTAAAAAGGCAGAAAAATTATTTCCAAACAACATTGGTATATTAGAAAATTTAGCTTTATCTTTGTATAATCAAAATAAATTTATTGAATCAATAAATTTTTTGAAAAAAGCTATTAATGAAGAAGGAAACAATCAAAAAGCATTTGATTTATTACAAAAAATCTACAAAGAACTAAACGAAAAAAAAAAACTTGAACAAATTATTTTAGATAGAAAAAATAAAAATAGTCTAACATTAAAAGATGAAATAAGTAGCAAGATATATTTTCCAAATTTTTCTAATTCGAAAGAAGAAATTAAAATAAACAGAAATAATCTTAATAAAAATTTAGATAATATTTTAAGCAAAAAAAATATAAAACTAGACGTATCTAAAGATTATATATTGCCTCCTATATTTCAGCTTTCTTATGATGAATACGATAATCTTAAAATTAATGAAAAAATTGTAACTGTATATAGAAAAATTTATCCAAAATTAAATCAAAAAATTCAATTATTAAAAAAAAATTCTGAAAAAATAAGAATTGGATTTATATCGGAATTTATTACTGAGCATACAATTGCAAAGCTTTATAAGGGTATTATTGAAAATTTAAATAGACAAAAATTCGAAATAATAATCTTCCATTCTTATAGAACTAGAAAAGGAAATTATTTTAAAAAAATTTTAGAAATGGAGGTTAATGGCAATATAAAAAATATTTTTTTAACAAAAAATTTTGATGAAAAAGTTCAGACAATTGTAAATAATAAATTAGATATAATATTTTATCCTGACATTCATATGTCTTTTGATTTATATTTTTTATCTTATTTAAGATTAGCAAAATTTCAAATTACTTCATGGGGACATCCGGAGACAACTGGAAATAAAAATATAGATTATTTTTTATCCTCAAAATTATGCGAAATTCAAACAGCACAAAATCATTATAGTGAAAAATTAATTTTAGTTAATCATTTACCAATGTATTTTTACAAACCCAGGATTGAAAATGATTTTAGATTAAAAAATGAAAATTTATCTGTAAGAAATAAATACTGTTGTCCACAAAGTTTATTTAAATTTCATCCAGATTTTGATGAAATTATTAGAAAAATTTTAATTAAAGATAAAAAAGCAAAAATTTTCTTCATAAAAGACTCGAAAAACATTTTAGCAAAAAGTTTTTATGAAAGATTAAAAAAAAAAATCAATGGAGATATAGAGCGAGTTATTTTTATAGAAAGATTAAAAGAAAAAGAATTTATAAATCATTGTGGTCAAGCATCAGTATTATTAGATCCTATTTATTTTAGTTCAGGTAATAGTTTTCATGAGTCAATGTATTATGGAACACCAACTGTAACTTTGCCTAGTAATTATTTAAAGGCACGAATTGTTAAAGGGGCTTACGATCAAATGAAATTAGAAAATTCTCCCGTCGTTAATACAGTTGATGAATATGTTGATTTATCTGTTGAAATTGCAAATCTAGAAGAAAAAAAAGCTTTAGATCAAAAAAATTATTTTAAAAATCAAGCATCAAAATATTTATTTGAGAACAAACTTTTTATTAATGAATTAGAAAATGTATTTTTGAAAATAATGAATAATAAGTTAAATTATTAGTTAAGTTTAAATTATTATTTTTTTTGTTTTGCAACTTTTCTTGGGTCAGGAATATTTTTAAATGTAAACCTCATCACATAAATTAATACCCATCCTAAAGCCATTGATGATAATATATAATATATAAAAGCCAAAGACTCACTTTTTACAAAATCTTCTAGATCAGCTCCGAAGTAAATTATATTCCAAAATAGAAAAAAAAATATTTCATATACAATTATAATTTTAAACATAGAATTTAGGAATAAGTAATAGTATTTTCTTAATATTCAAAATTTTTTACATTTATTTTTTGTCGCAGATAATAAAACGTATAGTTTTTTCTTTGTCTGCGACAAATATGATAAAGAATGAAAATAAATTTTAAAATAATTTTCCATGATTAATATGGAAAATATAACTAAAAACCTACAACTAATTTTACTATCAATAATTCTTTTAAGCACAGTAATAGCCGTTGCAATTGAAATAAAAACAATGTTTTTAAATCAATCAGTAACTTTAGCTGACTTGTTGTTGATGTTTCTTTATTTAGAAGTATTAGCAATGGTTAGAATTTTTTGGGATCAACAATCAATAAGTATTACATTGCCTTTGCTTATTGCAATAACAGCACTATCGCGATTTATAATACTACAGGGAAAAGAGATGGATCCATCAGGATTAGTTTATGAGGCTGTAGCTATTGTACTTATTGCAGCAGCTATAGTAATTTTAAGATTAAGACATAGTGACAAACTTGGAATTAAACCAAAAAAAAATCGTTATTAATTTTATTAGAAATGGATGCTAAATATTTAATTTTTGGAGCAACCGGCGCTATAGGTTCTAATTTAGCATACCAACTATATGAATCAAAACAGGATATTCATCTTGTGGGTCGAAATGAAGAGGAAGTAAAATCTCTGTCAAAAAAATTAAATTGTTCATATTCAGTCGTAGATGTTTTAGAAAATAATTTTGTTGATAAAATAAAATCTGAAATTACTGAAATAAAAGGAATTGCATATTGTGTAGGTTCAATAGATTTAAAACCATTAAAAATGGTTAGTGAAAATGATTTTCAAAAATGTATGAAATTAAATCTTTATTCTGCTGTCGAAGTAATTAAAGCTTATCAAGATAGTCTTAAAAAAAATAAAGGTTCAATAATATTATTTTCTACAGTTGCTGCCAAAAGAGGTTTTACTAACCATTCGATTATCTCTTCAACTAAAGCTGCTGTTGAAGGTTTAACAATTTCTCTTGCAGCTGAGTTTGCTCCAAATATTAGAGTAAATTGTATAGCTCCAAGTTTGACTAATTCAAAAATTGCTCAACCACTTTTAAAAAATACTATTATGTCTGAAAGCATTGCAAAAGCTCATCCAATGAAAAGAATTGGCGAAGGAAAAGATGCCGCCGCAATGGCAAAGCTATTACTTACCGATGAAAGTTCGTGGATAACTGGACAAATAATTGGGGTAGATGGAGGGAGGTCTTCTATTTAATGAAAAAAAAACAAAATAAAAACTTTATTTCATCTCAATTCGTTAGAAAAAAATATATTTACTACTATTATGCATTTTTCTGGTCAGTTTTAATTTCTTATCTAGTTATAAAATATTTTTAGGATTGTTTCGTAATGAAAAAAAATTTAAGTCAAAAACAGGTTAATTTAATAGCTTGGATAAAACAAAAATGGAAAACTAAATCTGGAAAAAAATCTTCATTAACAGGTGAAAGATATTTGCCCGAAAAAGCTATAAAAACATTAAAAAAAAGTGATTACAAATTTACTTCTAAATTAAAAATCAAAGCTTTAAAAAAAGGAAAACAATATAGTAAACAGCCAAATTTTATAGTGGATCAAGTTAGAAAATACAGAAATGAATTTAAATATAAAGTAACAGATAAAAAAACAGGTAATTATACCCACCCATATTTAAGAAAAAAATTATTTTTACAAATTAAAGCATCTAATACCCACGGTACAAAAGCGGGTCAGTGGTCAGCCAGAAAAGCACAACTACTAGCAAAAAAATATAAACAGATGGGCGGAGATTATTATTAATTTTTTTTTGATTTTTTAAAACACTCAATAGTATTTTTAAGAAGACAAGCAATAGTCATTGGGCCGACGCCGCCAGGAACAGGTGTTAAAGCTTTTGCAACTTTTGAAACTTCATCAAATGCAACATCGCCAACAATACCTTTTTCAGTTTTATTAATTCCAACATCAATAACTATTGCATCTTTCTTAACCCAATCTCCTCTAACAAATTCTGGTATGCCTACAGCTGCAACGATAATATCACCTTTTAAACACTCCTCTTTTAAATCTTTTGTTTTTGAATGTGTAATAGTAACTGTGCAATTTTCTTTTAAAAGAAGTTGTGTCATTGGTTTTCCATTTAAATTGGATCTTCCTACAACAACTGCTTTTTTTCCACTTAAGTTTGGTTCAATTTTTTTAATTAATAAATAACATCCAAGAGGCGTACACGGAACTGAACTATCATATCCTGAAGACAAATTTCCAACATTCATAGGATGAAACCCATCAACATCTTTACTTGGTAAAATTTTCTCAATAACTTTTTGTTTATCAATATGCTTTGGTAAGGGTAATTGAACCAAAATTCCAGATACACCGTCATCTTTATTAAGCTCATGAATTTTATCTAGAACTGTTTTCTCCTCTACTTCATTAGGATATTTTATAACTTCTGATTTTAAACCTACTTCGTTAGCAGCCTTTTCTTTCATGCGAACATATATTTGACTTGGAGCCATATCTCCAATTAGGATTACTGTAAGTCCAGGGGTTTTGTTATATTTTGCTTTTAAATTTGAAACTTCTTTTTTTAATTCTTCTCTTAATTCTGCTGCTACTTTTTTTCCGTCTATTAATATCATAAATAAATTAAAAAATAATTGGTGCTATGTAAAGCTTCATACACATTTCTATAAACCATATCAACAAAAGAAGAACAATTGGTGAAATATCAATAGCACCAAGATTAGGTAAAAATCTTCTTATTTTATTTAAAAAAGGATCTGTCATCCTATAAGTAAAATCTAAAATAGAATAAACAAATCTATTTGATGTATTTAGAACATTAAATGCAATTAACCAGCTTATAACTACATTTGCAATTACTACATAAGAATAAAGTTTTAATATTTGTAAAACTAAATAAAAAATGGCTATCATTTTTTTTCAACATAAATTGATTGACTTGGAAACGCAAAAGAAGCTTTATTATTTTCTACAATTTGTTTAATTTGAATTGCAAGTCTTTCTTTAACTGCCAACCATTCATCCCAATCATCAGTCTGGGTGAAACAACGAACATATAAATCAATTGAGCTTTCTGCAAATTTATCAATTCTTACTGCATAACCTAGCTCTGGTTTATAATCTTGATGTTTTTTTATATAATCTTCAATTTCATTTCTGATTGATTTAAGTTGTTCAACGGTAGTGTCATATTGCAGATTTATTGTCCAACTAATAATCCAATTAGTTGTTTGACTAATATTAATTACTGCGTTTTCAGCAAACTGAAAATTTGGAATTATTGCAATCGATTTATCAAACTTTCTTATAACAGTTGATCTAAATCCTATTTTTTCAACAATTCCCTCTATTATATCTTCTACTAAAATCCAATCTCCAATTTTAAATCTTTTTTCAACTAAAACTAATATTCCTGAAATTAAATTTTTAAATAAATCTTGAGCTCCCAATGCTACTGCAACTCCAAACAAACCTAATCCAGCAATTATTGGTCCAATTTTGATCCCCCACAATTCAAGAACTGCTGCTAAACCTAAAATAAAAATTAAAATCTTTAATGATTTAATTATCCAGCCAATTAATTCTCTTGTTAAAATTTTATTTAATCCACTTAAAACATATGAAATTGGTTCTATAACTTGATGCATCACCCAAAAAATAAAAATAGTTATTAAAGTTCTATTAATAGTATCAACAATTACTCTATTATCCTCTGAGAACGACATATAATAACTAGCAATAAAAAAACCTATAACTATAGGTAAAAATCTGGCTGGACCCTCCATGGCTTGAACAAAAGAGTCATCAAGTTTATTTTTTGTTTTTTTTGCTATTCCCTCTAATCTTTTTATTATTAATTTGCTTATTATTCCTCTAAAAATTAAAAATATGAGAAATATTCCTACTCCTATAAATATTTCCATAATATCTATGCCAAGAATTCCTTTCTTCCAAACAGACAAAAATAGTTCTTTAAAATTACTAAATAGTTCCATATTTAAATTTTATATAACAAAAATTCTTCCTCTCCAGGATTAAACAAAAATATCTTTTTCCATTTAAGCTCATTTAATACTGCAGATGTTTTTTCTCCGATGCACATTAAATTAGTATTCATCCAATAGTCAACTAATTCATACTTTTTTATAACGTTAAGAAAATTTTTAGCACTATTTTCTGAATAAACATATACAATTTCTGGCATAGAAGATTTTAGCTGCTTAATAAAGTTTTCTTCAAAAATTTCAACTGGCTTAACTGAATAATTTATTAATCTCTTAACTGAATATCCTTCTGAAATTAAATCTTTGTCCAAATTTGATGATATGATTTCTCCACTAACATAAAGTAATTTATCCTTTTTGTTTATATAATTTTGTAAAATTATTTCTTTTAAATTATTTACATTTCCATCTGCTGAATAAATATTTTGAAAACCATTTTTTTTGGCAAATTTTTCTGTCACACTACCTACACAAAAACAATAAATTTTTTTGTCAATATTTTTGGAATTCAAATTTTTTACTGCATTTGAACTAGTAAAGATAATACCTTTATATTCTGAATAATTTAGTTCTTCATGATCAATTTTTTTAATTTGAATAACTGGCAAATGAGATACGGAATGTCCTAAAGATTTAAATTTTACAATTAAATCTTTTGAATCTTCTAACGGTCTAGTAAGTAGAATATGCATAATTATTTTTTATATGATCCTTTTGATTGTTCTTTTAAAATTTTACCTACTTCTTTTCCTAAATCTTTTGAAAGATTAATATTTTTTGAAGACTTAAAATAGTATCTTTCTTTTCCATCAATAGAAAAAAGTTCAGCAGAGATATTAATATTATTTCCTTCTATTTTTGAAATAGCCCCAACAGCTGTTTCACAATCTCCCTCAAGTATTTTTAATACTTCTCTCTCAGCTGTTACACAAATATGTGTTTCCATGTGATTAATTTTTTTTAAAAATTTAATCATATCATTATCATTTGATCTACATTGGATAGCTATAGCTCCTTGTCCAACACTTGGTATTATATCATCCGTTGAAAATTCTTCTGTTATATAATCCATTAAATTTAGAGATTTTATTCCTGCTTTAGATAAAATTATTGCATCATATTTACCTTCGTTAAGTTTTTTTATTCTTGTATCAACATTTCCTCTTATAAGTTTAAAATTTAAATCTGCTCTTTTATTTTTTAATTGAAACTCTCTTCTAAAAGATGAAGTTCCTACTACCGAGCTAGGTTTTAATTTATTAAATTTAATATTATTTTTACTTATTAAAATTTCATTTGGATCATTTCTTTTTAAAAAACAATCAGTAAGAAGTCCTTTTGTTTCAAGTGAAGGCATATCTTTTAAAGCATGTACCGCTAAATCAATTTTATTTTCTAAAAGCTCAATCTCAATATTTTTTGAAAACAATCCTTTTCCACCCAAATCGGACAACCGATCTTTTTGATTTTTATCTCCAGACGTAACGATTGTTTTTATTTCAATGTGATCTTTATAAAATTTTTGAATCTCTTTTTTAACACGTTCTGCATAAATCAATGCTAATTTGCTTCCTCTAGAGCCAATAGTTATTTTTTTCATTTTTATAAATTATATTTATATTTGATAGTTATAGTTTAATTGTAATAATTAAAAAAAAAAATTTATGGCAAAAAAACCAATAATCCTAGGGCTTGAGTCTAGCTGTGATGAGACTGCGGCAGCTGTTTTACAAGATGGCGAAAATGGTAATACAAAAATATTGTCAAATATCATTTCAAGTCAATTTGACATACATAAAGAATTTGGAGGTGTAGTTCCAGAATTAGCTGCAAGATCTCATTTAGAAAAAATAGATTTAATCACAAAAAAAGCTTTGAATGAAAGTAAAATAAAAATAAACGACTTAGATGCTATAGCAGTTACTGCTGGACCAGGATTAATTGTTTGTTTAACTGTAGGATTAAACTTCGCAAAAGGATTAGCATCTTCGATAGGCAAACCTTTAATAGCAGTAAATCATTTAGAGGGACATGCTTTAAGCCCTAAAATAAATTCAAAATTAGAATATCCATATTTACTATTGTTAATTTCCGGAGGTCACACTCAATATTTATCAGTTGAAGGACTTGGACAATATAAAAGATTAGGAACAACAATTGATGATGCATTAGGAGAAGCATATGACAAAACTGCAAAACTTCTAGGAATAGATTTTCCTGGTGGACCTAAAATTGAAAAATTTTCAAAAAAAGGTAACCGAAATAAATTTCAACTACCCAAACCAATCATTAATAAAGGCGGATGTAATTTATCATTTGCAGGTTTAAAAACTGCAATACTTAGAATAACAAAAAACATAAAAAATGAACAAGAAAAATTTGATTTAGCTGCTTCATTTCAAAAAACTATAGAAGAAATACTTTATGAAAAAACAAAAATTGCTTTTAAAGAATACCTAAAAAAAAATAAAGAAAAAAATTTTGTGGTAGCTGGTGGAGTTGCTGCAAATAAAGGTATTAGAAATAAACTAATAAATTTAAGTAAAGAAAAAAATTTTAAAATAATCTTTCCAGATATAAATTTATGCAGTGATAATGCAGCAATGATAGCTATGGTGGGATTAGAAAAATATAAATTAAAACAGTTTGATAAGTTAGACTTCAAGCCAAATCCAAGATGGGCTTTAGATGATAAAGCAAAATTTTTGAAGGGCGCAGGAGTAAAATTTTAGTGATAATGGATTTAATATGATAAAAAAACTTTTAGGAATTTTATTTTTTAGTTTATTGTTAATCACAAATGCTTTCACAAAAGAATATGTAACTTATGATTGTTCAGGTCATCCCAGTATTTGTGATGATAAGTTTGTAATGAAATTTACTCTTGAAGTAGATAACAATGAGAATATTTTTATCTCAAAACACAATTTGTTAGAACATCGTCATATTGTAAAAGTTAATGAATTCAATAATTTTAAAACAAATTCGAAATTTTATGTTAAATTTTATATAATTAACAATTTAAATCATAAATTTTTATTTACAATTAGTGGAAAATATAAAGATAGTAATTTAAGTTTAATAAATTTAGAAGTTGAACTGGACAACAAAAAACTTGCAAGTATGAAGCTAAAATAATTAGATGAAGTACTGGTTACTTAAATCTGAACCTGATGTATGGTCAATTGATCAACAAAAAGAAGCTGGTAATAAAGGAGTGGTTTGGGACGGTGTTAGAAATTATCAAGCATCAAATAATTTAAAAAAAATGAAAATAGGTGACCTTTGTTATTTTTATCATTCAAATATAGGAAAAGAAATTGTTGGAATTGTAGAAGTTATAAAAACAGCATTTATTGACCCTAGTGATGAAAAAAAAAAATTTGTTGCGATTAAGGTAAAATTCAAAAATAAATTAAAAAACTCAGTTTCACTTGGAGATATCAAAAAAAATACCTCTCTTCAGAGCTTACCTCTGATTAAACAAAGCAGATTATCAGTAATGCCAATAGATTCTAAATGCTGGAAAATTTTGTATAAAATGAGTAAAACTTAGAAAATGCCTAAGAAAAAAAAATTAAGAAAAAAAATAAAACAGAAAAGTGAAGATAGCGAACTAATATTTAAGACAAAAAAAGATTGGGTCTCTAGGGCATATGTTAATAATAAACAATATCAAAAAAAATATAAATTATCCGTAAAGGATAATGATGGATTTTGGAAAAAAGAAGGCAAAAGAATAGACTGGATTAAACCCTATACAAAAATAAAAGATGTTAAGTATAGTAAATCAGATGTTCGTATTAAATGGTTTTATGATGGTACATTAAATGCTTCTGCAAATTGTATAGATAGACATTTAAATAAAAATAAAAATAAAAATGCAATTATTTGGGTTGGTGATGATCCAAAGGTACAAAAAAAAATTACATACAAACAACTGCATCAAGAGGTTTCAAAAACTGCTAATGCTTTAAAAGAAATTGGTGTCAAAAAAGGTGATAGAGTAACGATTTATATGACTATGATCCCAGAGTTGGCATATACTATGCTAGCTTGTGCAAGAATTGGGGCAATTCATTCAATTATTTTTGGAGGTTTTTCACCAGATAGTATTGCGGGTAGAATAAATGATTGTAAATCTGATTATGTAGTAACTGCTGATGAAGGAATAAGAGGAGGAAAAATAATTCCTTTAAAATCAATAACTGATGAAGCATTAGTTCATTGTACCAATGTAAAAAAATGTATTGTAGTCAAAAGAACAGGTAATAGAATTAATTGGGATAAAAGTAGAGATGTTTGGTATCATGAAATAGTAAAAAAAGCATCTTCAATTTGTCCTCCTGAAGAGATGAATGCTGAAGATCCTTTGTTTATTCTCTATACGTCAGGTTCTACTGGAAAACCAAAAGGTGTCATGCACACAACTGGTGGCTATATGGTTTATGCTTCAATGACACATCAATATGTTTTTAATTATAAATCTAAAGATATTTATTGGTGTACAGCTGACATTGGATGGATAACAGGACATAGTTACATTATTTATGGTCCTCTTGCTAACGGAGCAACAACTATAATGTTTGAAGGAATTCCAACTTACCCTGATAGTTCTAGATGGTGGCAGATAGTTGATAAATATAAAGTAAATATTTTTTATACAGCACCAACTGCTATTAGGGCATTAATGAGAGAAGGAGAAGGGCCAGTTAAAAAAACATCAAGAAAATCATTAAAATTACTTGGAACTGTTGGGGAACCAATAAACCCTGAAGCTTGGTTATGGTATTATAAAACAGTTGGGGATTCGAAATGCCCGATAGTAGATACATGGTGGCAGACTGAAACAGGAGGAATTATGATAAGTCCTCAAACTGGAGCTATAGATTTAAAACCAGGGTCAGCAACAAAACCTTTTTACGGTATCAAACCTGTAATTGTTGATAAAGATGGAAAAATTTTAAAAGGAGAATGCCAAGGAAGACTATGCATTGCACAATCCTGGCCAGGACAAATGAGAACAGTTTATGGAGATCACAATAGATTCATCGAAACGTATTTCTCACAGTTTGATGGAAAATATTTTACTGGAGATGGATGCAGAAGAGACAAGGATGGTTATTATTGGATCACTGGAAGAGTTGATGATGTAATAATTGTTTCTGGACATAATCTTGGAACAGCTGAAATAGAAAGTGCTTTTGTAGCTCATCCAAAAGTAGCTGAAGCAGCTGTTGTTGGATACCCACATGATATAAAAGGTAATGGATTATATTGTTATGTAACTTTAAATGTTGGAGAAAATCCAAATGGAGAACTTGAAAGAGACCTTAAACTTTGGGTAAGAAAACAGATTGGTGCGATTGCTACACCAGATTTAATTCAATTTGCGCCAGGACTACCAAAAACAAGATCTGGAAAAATAATGAGAAGAATTTTACGAAAAATAGCCCATAACGAACATGAACAACTTGGAGACACAACAACTTTAGCAGACCCAAGTGTTGTGAAAAGTTTAGTAGATAATAGAAAAAATACTTAAAACTTAATTAATTTTATAAATTCTTTTTGAATATTATCCCATTTTAATATCATAGAATTTAAAACTATTTTCCTGTCTAAAATTTTTAATTCATCAGCTATAGGTGCCCACTCATAAAGAGATAAAGCACTATCATTAAATGGTAAATTACTACAATGCGTTTTCCAATTTATTTTTTGTAATCTTTCCTGAAAATTTTTTTTCCCCTTTTCAATTATATCTGTTGGCATACCGTTAGACTTTTCATCTTCTAATATATTTTCATAAATCAATTTTGCATTATCAATATCTTGATAATTAAAAAATACATTTAAATATGAAAAACAAAATAAGGTAAGATCTTGTAGGGCTACAGCATAGATGTTCCACTTAGCTTTATTAATCGATCCTAACAATATCTCATTATCAAAGTGTAAAACATACTTAGTACCCATTCTCGTTTTTAAATAACTATACAGAGTTACTTGGGAAACCCATGCAGATTTTTTTTGAATAAATTCTTTTAGATCCTTAATATTTTTAATTTTTTTTTTGGGGATAAAAACTTTAAACAATGAAAATAAGTAAAGCTTGAAATCAACTAACTTTATATCTTTTAAGTTAAATCTATACTTAAGTGCCATTTTCTAGTTAAGGTTGTTTTATATGATATAAACCTTGTTATTGCTAGGATTTTTAAGGGTTTAATATTGTTTAATTATAAGTATGCTCTTTTTTTTTAAACTATAGGGAGAAACAAAATGTCAAAACAAGCAAAACATTGGGAAAAAACTAGAGGTTTGCTATTTATAACTTTAGCAATCTGGTTTGTATTCTCAATTGGCATCTTTTTCTTTGGGGCCGAAATGGAAGCATCTAGCTTTAGACCTTTAGGATATCCATTGTCATATTATATGACATGTCAGGGGTCACTTGGAATTTTTGTAATATTAATTTTTTGGTTTGCAAATAGACAAGAAAAAATAGATGAAGAATTTGGTTATACCGAAAGAGAGGGTGACTAAATGATTAAAGGAAAATTTATAGATAATTTACCAAAAGTATATGGAATATATACTGGTGGTTTCCTTGCGTTCATAATTTTAATGGCGATAGCAGAGTCAGCTGGGATGTCGGCGAAATTGATAGGTATCTTTTTCGTTGCATTTACAGTTGGTATCTATGCATTGATTGGTTATTTATCAAGAACACTTCAATTGGATGCTTATTACGTAGCTGGAAGACAAGTTCCAACTGTATTCAACGGAATGGCAACTGCAGCAGACTGGATGTCTGGTGCATCATTCGTTGCAATGGCAGGTGGTATTTATTTTAAAGGTTACGGTTATATGGCGCTACTAGTTGGATGGACTGGTGGATATGTATTAGTTGCATCTTTGTTAGCACCTTACCTTAGAAAATTTGGATGTTATACAGTTCCAGATTTTATAGGTACAAGATATGGTGGTAACTTAGCAAGGGTGTGTGCTGTTATAGTATTAACGGTCGCTTCATTCACTTATGTGACTGCGCAGATCAACGCAACAGGAACAATTGCTTCAGTAGCGCTAGATATTCCATTTGGAATAGCAGTGTATATTGGATTAGCAAGTATATTAATTTGTTCTATGCTTGGTGGAATGAGAGCAGTAACTTGGACACAGGTTGCACAATATATCGTTCTAATCATAGCATACTTAATACCTGTATTTTGGATTAGTAACAAAATGGGTGCAGGATTCTTTCCTCACTTTATGTTAGCAGATGAAGTTGCAAGAATTGCTGAGCTAGAAAGCCAATTTGGTTTAGGAACAGTTAAAAATTCTGCAGCTGACTTAGCTACAGTTCCAAAAGGCTTAGCAGGAATAACTAAAGCTCACTCTTCGGTTAATGCTACACCTTGGGCATTTATCTCATTAGCGGTTTGTATGATGGCTGGAACAGCTTCATTACCTCACGTTATGATGAGATATTTTACTACGCCAAGTGTAAAATCAGCTAGAAGATCAGTAGGTTGGTCATTATTCTTTATATTCCTACTTTACTCTTCAGCACCGATGTTAGCTACGTTATCAAAACTATCATTAATGGATCCAAACTTAGCAACAGGAATCATTGGTAAATCAATATCTGAAGTTCAAGCATTAGACTGGTACCAAAACTGGAACCAGGCAAATTTAATGTTTGTTAGCGACTTTAACGGAAATGGAACTCTTGACTTAAACGAGTTTTTCATGGGTGGTAAAGCTGTTGTATTAGCTACACCGGAGATCGCTGGATTACCTTATGTAATTTCAGGACTAGTTGCTGCTGGTGGTATGGCTGCTGCCATGTCAACTGCGGATGGATTAGTTCTAGCAATTGCGAATGCTTTATCTCATGACTTATACTACAAGATCATTGACCCTAAAGCAGAAACAGCAAAAAGACTAATTGTTGCAAGGGTATTACTTTTCATAATTGGTTTCGCTGGAGCGTCTATTGCTGCTCTTGAGATTCAAGGTATCTTAGGTTCAGTTATCTGGGCTTTTGACTTTGCAATGTCAGGATTGTTCTTCCCACTTGTATTAGGAGTATGGTGGAAGAGAGCAAATGCACAGGGTGCTGTTGCGGGAATGATGCTAGGTCTAATCTCTGGTACTGCGTATCTAATTTGGGTACGTAATGGTGGAGCTGGATTCTGGGGTATAACTCAACTTACATTTGGAATAATTGGATCATTAGTAAGTTTAGTATCTATGGTTGTTGTTAGTTTAATGACTAAAGCACCAGATGCTGCAACTCAAAGAATGGTTGACGAAGTACGTATACCTAGCGGTAGAACAGTACTTGGAAAACAACACTAAATAATTTCATTTTAAAGGGGCGATTTTTATCGCCCCTTTTAATTTAAAGATTTTTAATGTCCTCAAATTTTCATCCATTAATTTATTTAATTGATTATGTAATGGGCATGATAATGTGGACATTAATTGGAAGAGTTGCAATGAATATTTTTCAAAGAGAAGACTCTGAATTTTTTTTCATGAAAGTTTTTGTAAAACTCACTGATCCGCTAATAAATTTATTCAAGCCCATAACACCTTCATTTATAATAAGACCTTTAATTCCACTTTATGTAGCTTGGTTTTTTTATATGTTCAGATTCTATCTTATGCCCTATCTATTGGGATATTCTGTGATGGGAATGCTCTCATTTCCTCTAGAAAGCGAAATTGCGATACAAATTTACCAAATTTTTGGTAAAAATTAATTCAAATTAAAAAGCAAAATTGATACTACTAAAATAGTAATCAATGAAAAAAATAAAAATATCACCTTCAATACTTTCTGCTAATTTTAGTGAATTAGGTAATGAGATTAAAAGACTAGAGCAAGGGGGTGCTGACATGATACACGTAGATGTTATGGATGGTCATTTTGTTCCAAATCTAACAATAGGTCCTCCTGTTATAAAAAATTTAAGAGAAATAACTAAACTTCCATTTGATGTTCATTTGATGATAGATCCTGTTCATAAATACATCAAAGATTATGCTGATGCTGGAGCAGATATAATTACAATTCATCCAGAAGCAACTGAAAATTTAAGTGAATCAATTAACCATATAAAAAGTTTTAAAAAAAAAGTAGGTGTGTCTTTAAATCCAAATACTGAGTTAAATTTAGTTTTAGATTATTTAGACAAAATAGATTTAATTTTAATTATGAGTGTTTATCCTGGCTTTGGTGGACAAAAATTTATGCCAGAAATCATTAAAAAAATAAAAGATTTGGATAATATTAAAAAAGATAAAAATTTAAATTTTGATATTGAAGTTGATGGTGGAATTAACTTTTCAAATGCTAAAAAAGTTTTAGATGCTGGAGCAAGTATACTTGTTTCGGGAACAACAATTTTTAAAGAAAATAATGGAGATATTGAAAAAAATATTAAAACTCTAAGAACAGCTTAATAAATGGTTTTGAAAAATTCTTTTAATTTTATTAATGAATTTTTTTTTTATATTATAAGAAGTGTAAGAAAGTTATATTTAAAGTCATCTTTTTATAATAAAAAAATATCAAAAATAAATAACAAATCACTAGAGTATAAACCAAGCTTGAGTATTCTTTCTTGTTTAATTAAGTATGACAAAAAAAGAAAAAACATAGAAGATTTTCATTTAAACTCAATTTGGGAAAAAGATAATCTTAAAGAATCTGACTACAAAAAATTGCATAATTTTTTTTGGTTATTTACAATTGATTTAAAATCTTCAAAAAGTATCACTCAATCTATTATTAAAAATTGGATAGACAAAAATGAAAATTATAATAATAAGAATTGGGAAATTGATATATTATCAAAAAGAGTAATTTCTTGGATCTCAAATTCAAAATTAACTTACGAAGATGGTGATGCAAATTATAAATATCAATTTATCTCTATAATACAAAAACAAATCAATCATTTAATTTATGAAATCAATAGATCAGATCATGTTGATGATAAAATGATAGGTTGTACTGCAATAATTTTATCTGGACTCTGCTTTAAAGATGAAAAATATATTGCTTATGGATTAAATTTGCTTAAAGAAATAAAAAAATATTCTTTCAACAATGAAAACTTTCCAAAATCTAGAAGTTTAAGACAATTAATATTTTATTTAAAATATTTTGTTTTAATAAGAGAACTTTTAAAAGAATCCCAAAATTCAATTCCTGAATATATTAATGAAATTATATTCTACTTAGGTAAAGGATATAATTTATTATGGCAAAATACTAAATTATCTCTATTGTTTAATGGTAATCATAATGCTGATTATTCAGACTTTGATAAATATCTTCAATTTCATGGATATAAATTTAAAAGTGAGACAAATGAAATTGGTGGATATGCAATATTAAAAAATAAAAATGTTTTAATTGCTATGGATATTGGTTCAAATCCAGATAAAAAGTTTTCTAACAATTATCAATCGGGTACTTTATCTTTTGAATTAAGTTGTGCAAAAGAAAAAGTAATATGTAATTCTGGTTACTTTCAAAACTATAAACATCGTTTAAACAATATTTCAAGATCGACAGCCACTCACTCAACATTAATATTAGATAATACTTCAATAACTAAATTTAAAAAGGAGATAAATGGTTGCTCAAAAATACAAAAAAATTTTAAAATATTAAATAAAAAAATAATTAATGAAAAAAATGTATTAAGCTTAACTGCGTCCCATGACGGATATCAAAAAAGATATGGTACCATTCATGAGCGTAAAATAGAATTTAATCCAAATAATAATAAATTAATTGGTTTTGATAAATTAATTAAGAAAAAAAACTTTAAATCAACCAATTTCGAAATCCGCTTCCATTTATTGCCAAAATCAAAAGTTACTAAAACTCAGGACGGTAATGTTATACTAATTGAATTGGAGAACTCAGGTTGGAAATTTTCAGCTAATAATCATTTAATTGATGTTGAAAGTGGATTGTATTTTGGTAATAAAAATTCTTTTGTTGAAAATCAAAATATATTCATTTCAGGAACTACTCAAAAAGATGATCAAGTTATAAGTTGGATAATTGAAAAAATATAATGAAAAAAATAAAAAGAGCTATAATTTCAGTATCAGATAAAAGTAATTTAAAAAAAATTTTACGAAATTTAAAAAAATTTAAAATTAAATTAATAAGTTCAGGAGGAACTTATAAAGAAATTACAAGGTTGGGGTTTAATTGTGAAAAAATATCTAATTATACCAATACAGCTGAAATACTAAATGGAAGAGTCAAAACTCTGCATCCTAAGGTGCATGCCGGTATATTGAGCAAAAGAAAAGATAAATCTCATATTAAAGATTTAAGAAAAAATAATTTTAATGAAATTGACCTTGTTATAGTTAATTTTTATCCTTTTGAAAAAAATTTAGAAACTTCAAAAAATCATGAAAAAATTATTGAAAATATTGACATTGGTGGACCAACAATGGTTCGGGCAGCAGCAAAAAACTATAATGATGTTACAGTAATAACAAACCCTCAACAATATGATAATTTAATTAATGAGTTAAACAAATTTAATGGAAAAACTTCATTGAGATTTAGACAAGAAATGTCTGAAAATGCGTTTGGAGAAACAGCATTTTATGACTCTGTTATTGCAAACTATTTTACAAAAGTAACTTGCAATGAGTTTCCGAAAAAAAAATTAATCTTCGGAAATTTAGTAGACAAATTAAGATATGGTGAAAATCCACATCAAGAAGCAGCCATTTATTCAATTAAAAAAAAATTAAGTTTAAATCAAATTGGTGGAAAAAAATTAAGTTATAACAACTATAACGATATATTTTCTGCACTATTAATTTCAAAGTCACTCCCAAAAGGAAAAGGTACTGTAATTGTCAAACATACAAATCCATGTGGTATTTCCATTAATAATAATAAAATTAAAAGTTACCGTTTAGCTCTTTCATGTGACCCTATAAGTGCTTTTGGAGGGGTAGTTTCATTTAATTTTAAAATAAATGAAAGTCTTGCTAAAGAAATAAATAAAATGTTTTTAGAAGTAGTTGTTGCTAATGGTTTTGAAAAGAAAGCTTTAAAAGTATTGAAAAATAAAAAAAATTTAAGAATAATAAATGCTAATAATCTTAATAAAGAAAATATTATAAATATTAAATCAAATTTTGATACTTTTTTAATTCAGACGCCAGATACAAAAGTTTTTAACAAAAAAAACTTTAAGGTAGTATCTAAAGTTAAACCAAGTAGAAAAATATTAAAAAATCTTATTTTTGCATTTAATATCTCAAAATACGTAAAATCAAATGCAGTTGTTTTGGTAAAGGATGAAACAACAGTTGGTATTGGTTCTGGCCAACCAAGTAGATTAGATAGTTGTAAAATTGCAATTGATAAAATGAAAAAATTTCAAGAAATTAATAATAGTAATGAAATTGTTGCAGCTTCGGATGCTTTTTTTCCTTTCGTAGATGGTTTAGAAAGTTTAATTCAATCTGGAGTTTGTGCAGTAATTCAGCCTTCAGGATCAATTAATGACAAAGAAATAATAAAATTTGCAGATCAAACAGGTACGATATTAGTATTTTCAAAAACTAGACATTTTAATCATTAAAATATTTTATCTAACTTGGCAGCTAAAATGAAATCACTTTCATGTAGACCTTTAATCGCATGAGTGAAAATCTTTATTTTGGCATATCCCCAACCAAACCATATGTCTGGATGATGACCTTCTTTTTCAGCAATATCTCCTACTTTGTTAATAAAATTTTGACTTTCTATAAAATTTTTAAATTTAAATTCTTTTATTAAATAATAAATATCTGATTCATCCTTTTCTACTTTCCAGCCATCAACCATCTTTAAATATTTATGAATTTCTGTAATATCAAAATTTGCAATTCCACCTTCGCATGGAATACATTTTTTATTTGCTAAATCATTCATATTTTCAAAATAAATACTTTGGAGCGGGCAATGAGATTCGAACCCACGACCTTCTCGTTGGCAACGAGACGCTCTACCACTGAGCTATGCCCGCTTATCAAAAAATGATTATAGATAGAGCTTTTTGTATTGCAAGCAATAATAAAAATTTATTTATTATATTGAACTCTTCTTATTTATTAAAAAAGTATTAATAATATTTATATTAAATGAAAAATATTAATACAATTTGGATATCTACAACTCCAAGAACTGGATCTACCTGGATATTTAATGTTACAAGAGAAATATATAGAATTTTAGGATTTACTGTTGAACCGTCTATAGTTCCACAAAAAGATACTGAAATGTTCAAAATTTACCATGACAAAGCAATCAATGAAAATAATGAAAATATAAAATTTGTTTTAAAAACACACAGTATTTTAAAACCTGATTTAATTCGTTCAAAAATTATAACTTCTATAAGAGATCCAAGAGATTTATGTTTATCATATAAAAAATTTATGAAAACTGATTTTGAACGATCTTTTAAAGTTGCAAAATCTTTAATAAACTTTACTAACACATATCAATATTTTAAAAATAATTATTTAATTCTATTAAAGTATGAAGACATTGAAAAAAAATCTACTGAAATAATTTTAGCTATTTCAAAATTTTTAGATGTTAGTATTACCCATGATCAAGCAATTAAAATTTCAAAAAAATTTTCTCGAACAAATGTAATTAAAATTATAGAAAATAAAAATAAAGAACTTAATGAAAAAATTTCAAAAAAATCAAAAATAGATGAAAAAGATATAGTTTTTGTATCAGAAAAACTTAGTATTAATAAAGAAATGCGAGCATTTGACACAAATACTGGATTTCAAACTGGACATATTTCTCAAAACAAATCTAGTGAATGGACAACAAAATTTTCTACTAATGAAAAAAAAATATTAAATGATACTTTCAAAGATTGGTTGGTTAAATTTAAATATTAGTAATCTAGAAATTTTTATAAATTTTGCTACAATTAATAATGAAGAAAATTAACAAACTACCAGAAAAAATTCCAATTTTTCCTTTATCTAATTTTATTATTTTTCCAGAAACTACTGTGCCATTAAATATATTTGAACCTAGATATATCCAAATGATAGACGACAGTATGAAAAATGATCGAATGATTGGAATGATACAACCAAAAAAAAGTTCTGATTTAACAAGCTCATTATATGATGTTGGATGTTTGGGTAAAATAACTAGCTTTAATGAGACAAAAGATGGAAGATATCTTATTGTATTAAATGGTATTTCCAGATTTGAAATTTTAAAAGAAGAAAATACCAAAAAACTTTATAGGGAATGTACTGTAAATTATAAAAATTATTCAAAAGATTTAATTGATAAAAAAGAAGATTTAAAATTTTCTGATCTTGAACTAATTTTTAAAAATATTAAATCCATATTTAAAAAACAAGGCTATTTAATTGATTGGAAAGAACTAGAAAAGCAAAGTTTAGATTTAACAATAAATACTTTATCGATGGCTTCTCCGTTTACAATGGAGGAAAAGCAAATCCTTTTAGAAACAGTTGACATAAAATCAAGAAAAAAAAAACTAGAAGAAATTTCTAACACTTATTTAATGGATAATTTTAATAATAAAACAATTCAATAATTAAAAAAATAATCCTCTATTTGCTATTTTAGTAGAAAAATTTTTAAATTTATCACTATGTTTTAAAGGCTTTAAAAAAAGATTTGATATTTTATTATTTAATTTATTATCAATTTTAAAAAATTCATAAACAAAATCTATTCCTTTTGAAAAAGTAAAATTTAAATGTCTAACTTTATTTTCAAATTCTTCTAATGCTGATGAATCCAATGGTAAACCTAAATCTAATTTTGATTCAATTATTTCTGAAAATATTTTTATATCTCTTATAACCATATTAAAACCTTGACCAGCCAAAGGATGTACTTGATGCAAACCATCTCCTAAAGAAACTATATTTTTATAATAATAATTTCTTAAAGTAGATAATTTTAATTTAAATTTCTCAATTTTATCAAAATTTTTAATATTATATTTTTTATTATAAAATTTAATTAATTTTACAACTTTATCAGAATTAATATCAATATTTTTATCATAAATAGAAAAAACTAAAGATGTGTTTTTTTCTGATATTGGTAAAAAAGCTAAAGGACCAAACTTTGTAAAAATTTGATATGCTGATTTATTTTGGCACTCTTTATGATTAATAATTGTTGTATATGCTATAGAATTATAATCTTTTGAATATTTTCTATAAAAATATTTTTTTGAAATTTGATTTTTAAAATCTGAATTAATTATTAAATTATATTTTTTATATTTAATAATTGTATTTAATTTTTTTGTTGTAACTAAGAACTTTTTAAAATTTTTCGATTTTTTTAAATCTTTTTCAAGTAGTTGAAATAAATTAGAATATTTAACTATTGAAAAATGTGCACCTTTTTTTGAGTCAAAATTTATTATTTCTTCATTATTGCTACTTTCTGTATAAATTTTTATATCTTTTATTGACCAAGAATTTTTCTTTATATTTTTTCCTAAAAAATTAATATTATCTTCAGTAATGCCTATAGTCCTAGTACTAATTTTAGATAAATCATTTGTTTTTGAGTAATATAAGTCAAAATTAATTCCTTTATTATCAAGATTTTTGGCTAATAATAAATTAGTTATATTTTTTCCAATTAGGCAAATATTCATAATTAAAATATATTTTAACAGGTATTATTAAATGGTACAAAGTGACAAATTTGATTTTTAAATGAACATTAATATTTATTCAAATAAAATAGCCAATTTTCTGGCTCTAAGACTAGCAGAGTTAATTGGTATATTTTTTATATTTACTTCGATATTTTTTGTTTTAACTTTAATATCTTATTCGCCAGAAGATCCTAATTTCATAGTTTCAAAAAAATTTGAAATTAAAAATTTAATGGGATTCAGAGGAAGTTATACCTCGGACATTCTATTGCAAAGTTTTGGTTTAGTTGCCTATTTAATACCTTTAAATTTTTTTTTAACAGGTTTTAATCTTATTTTAATAAAAAAAATTTCAATAATTATTGAAAATTTATTTTTTCTAATTTTATCATTATTGTCTGGATCAATTTTCTTTGATTATTTTTATCAAAATTCATTTAAACTTAGTATTAATGGAAATGGTGGATTCCTTGGAAGATTTTTAAACGAACTAGTATTTAACAAAATAATAAATTTAAATGAAAAAATTATTTTCTATATTTTAATAATCATAACTATTTTATTATTTATATTAAGTTTTAAACTCAATTTAAAAAAATCATTATCTTCAATAAAATTTATTTTTAATTTTTTGAATAAAAATAATAAAAAAAATACCTCTCTTAATGAAGAAGTTATAAATGAATTTGAAAAAAAAGAAAAAATTGAAGAAGAGAGGATACAAGAAAATTTACCTTTTTCTTCAAAAAATCAAGAAATTAAAAAAAATAAATTTAAATTACCATCTTTAAATTTTTTAAAACAGCCAGCAAAAAAAGAGAAAGAAAAAAATAATTTTTTGAACAAAATAGATGGAGATGCTCTTGAAAAAATACTTTTAGATTTTGGTGTGGAAGGAAAAATAAAAAAAATTAGTCATGGTCCTGTTGTAACTTTGAATGAATTTGAGCCAGCTGCAGGTATTAAAGTTTCAAAAATAATAAATTTATCTGAAGATATTGCAAGAAATACAAGTTCGGAGTCTGCAAGAATTTCTGTGATTCCAGGAAGTAGTACAATAGGTATTGAATTACCAAATTCTTCAAGAGAAAATGTATATTTAAGTGAAATTATATCAGATCCTTCTTTTAAGAAAAATGACAATAAACTTCTAATTGCACTAGGAAAAAGTATTTCAGGAATTCCTATTATTAGTGATTTAAGTTCAATGCCACATCTATTAATTGCAGGTACAACTGGATCAGGAAAGTCAGTTTGTATAAATACAATAATTCTTTCTCTTTTATACAAACATAACCCTGATATTTGTAAATTTATTCTTATAGATCCAAAGATGCTTGAACTCTCAACTTATGAAGGAATACCTCATTTGCTTTGTCCTGTTATTACAGAAGCAAAAAGAGCAGCTTCTGTTTTGGGTTGGGTAGTTAAAGAAATGGAAAGTCGTTATAGACTTATGACACGTGTAGGAGTTAAAAATATAGACGGATACAACAAAAAACATAAATTACCAATGCCTTATATAATCGTAATCGTAGATGAAATGTCTGATTTAATGTTAGTAGCTGGAAAAGAAATTGAAGGATACATCCAAAAACTTTCTCAAATGGCTAGAGCTGCGGGCATACATATTATAATGGCAACCCAAAGACCAAGTGTTGATGTAATAACCGGCACAATAAAAGCTAATTTTCCAACACGTATTTCATTTCAAGTTTCTTCAAAAATAGACAGTAGAACAATTTTAGGAGAACAAGGTGCAGAACAATTGCTAGGAAAAGGAGATATGCTCTACATGTCATCAGCTAATAAAATCGTTAGGATACATGCCCCATACGTTTCAGAAACTGAAATAGAAAAAATAAACAATTTTTTAAGATCTCAAGCAGAACCAAATTATGTAGATGAAATATTAAATTTTGCTGATGAAAAAGAAATAGACTCAAATTTATCTGATGAAAATAAAGATGAACTTTATCAAACTGCCATAGAGATAATTAAGTCAGAGGGAAAAGCATCAACTTCATTTTTACAAAGAAAATTACAAATAGGATATAATAGAGCAGCCAGAATAATAGATATGATGGAATCTGAAGGAATAGTTAGTAAAGCTAATCATGTAGGAAAAAGAGAAGTTTTAAAATGAAAAAAATAATTTTTTTAATAATTTTTTTTTTTGTTTACAATAATTCATATGCTTCAATTAAAGAAAAAATAATTAAAAATTTAAAAATTACAAATAATTTAGTTTTTAACTTTGAACAAATTATCAATGGAAAAAAACAATCTGGTAAATGTACGATAGAATATCCAAAAAAGATTTTTTGTTCATATAATTTAAAAGTTAAAAAAATATTAGTTTCTAATGGAAAATCCTTAGTTGTAAAAAATATTTCAAGCAACCAAATATATCATTATCCACTAAAAAAAACTCCATTGGAAATACTCTTGGATAAAAATTTTTTAATTAATGAATTAAGAAATTCTAAAAAAAAAAATACAGAAGATAGAATTTATGCCTTATCTATAAAAAAAGAAAATATATTAGTAGATTTATTTTTTGACATTGATACCTATAATTTAATTGGATGGCAAACAGAAGATATTTATCAAAATAAAGTCATAACAAGTCTTTTTGATTTAAAAAAAAATCAAAATATAGATAAAAAAATGTTCAAATTACCGACTATAAATTAAAATTTATCTTTTCTGACTTAAATATTTTCATTCCTCTTTTTTGATAGTTTTTTAGTGCATTCTTATGATCTAAAGAACAAGTATGTACCCAAACTCTTTTGCAGTTATTTTGAAAAGATATTTTTATTGCCTCAGATAATAGATAACTGCCATAATTTTTTCCAAAATATTCTTCTAAAATTCCCAAATAAGCTATTTCGGTCTCTTGCTTTTTATTATGATATATTTGTTCAAAATAACCTACAATTTCTTCTGTTTTCTTTAAAATGTAAGTTTTAACATTTTTATTTTCTGTATATTGTATCCATGCATTATCAGACCAATCTAATCTATCAACCCAATGATATTTTTTTCCAATTTGTTTATAAAAAAACTTACTTAAATTAAAATCGGGAGGATTAAGAAGTTCTAATTTTATATCATTTGATGGTGGTATAGTTTCAATTAATTCATTTAAAGAATTAATTTCTAAATAATTTCTTTCAACTAATCTATTCACTCAACCATCTTACCTATTTTTTCGCCTCCAAATAAATGAAAATGAAGATGAGGAACTTCTTGTCCTCCATCTTCGCTTATATTTGCAAGAGCTCGATAACCTTTTCCAATATCAGCTGAAATTCCAAGCTTTTTTGCAACTATATTAATTCCTTTCAATAAACCAACCATTTCTTCTGGTTTTGCTTTTGAACTAAAATCATCTAAATCTATATATTTACCTTTTGGAATTACCAAAGCATGAATTTTTTTTTGGGGATTTATGTCATGAAAAGACAAAACAAACTCATCTTCATAAATTTTTTTGCAAGGAATTTCACCTTTTAAAATTTTTGCAAAAATATTATTATTATCATACTTCATTCAAAAACCTCGATTTCTTCTATAACACTTACTATTTTTTTGCCCTTGATAATAGCATTAACCTTTGCACATTCATAATATGCAGATGATGAAGATTCAGCAAACTTCTTTAGCTCCAAACATCTTGATCTTGATTTAGTGAAAAAATGTTCTTTTAATTCAGGTGGATCTCCTAGATACATCATAAGACCTATAACTTCTCCTTCTTTTTCAAAATCCGCTAATTCTTCAATTTCCGCTACCCTATCATCAACTCCTATCTCAAAATTTTTGAATGCTACTATCCCTTTGTAAACAACAAATGCTAAAATTAGGAAAAATAATATTTTTATTTTACTCATAAGAATTTCATTTTTTTCTTTTATTTAGTTCTTCCATTACATGCTCAATATTAATTTCATTAGCTTCTAAATAAACCAACAAATGATACATGACATCAGCAGCCTCATGAATTTTATTTGTATCCTTTTCTACAGACTCAATTAATTCATTGATTTCTTCTTTAACTTTACTAACACACAATTTTTTATCTGCTAAAAGACTGTTAGTATATGATTTTTCTTTAGGATTATTTTTTCTATCTCTTATAGTTTTTAACAGTTCTTCAAGATTTTTTAGCATTTTATAATCTTACTAAAACGTTTTTTGATTTCAAATATTCTTTAGCCTCTTTAATGGTATATTTTCCATAGTGAAATATTGATGCTGCTAAAACAGCATTGGCATTTCCTAATTTAATACCATCTACCAAATGATCTAGGTTGCCAACACCGCCTGATGCAATAACTGGTATGTTTACTGTAGAGGATATCTTGGACATTAAATCAATGTCATATCCAAGTTGAGTTCCATCTCTATCCATTGAAGTAACTAATAATTCCCCAGCTCCACTATCTTCCATTTTCTTTGCAAACTCTAATGCATTTATTCCTGTTTTGTTTCTTCCTCCATGAGTGAATACTTCCCACATTTCTCCTTTTTTTTTTGCATCTATAGCAACAACAATGCACTGAGATCCAAATTTCTTTGAACTATCATATACAACGTCGGCATTTTGGACTGCCGCAGTATTAATTGAAACTTTATCTGCTCCACAATTAAGTAACTTATTAATATCATCGACACTTCTAACACCCCCTCCTACTGTTAAAGGCACAAAACATTTCTTAGATGTTTTCTCAACTACTTCATAGATAGTATCTCTATTTTCATTAGAAGCTGTGATATCTAAAAAACAAATTTCATCAGCTCCTCCTTCACTGTAAATTTTTGCTTGCTCTACCGGATCACCTGCGTCTTTAAGATCTACGAAGTTAATTCCTTTAACCACACGACCATTCTTAACATCTAAGCAGGGTATTATTCTATTTTTAAGCATCTTCTTTAACCAACTCTTTTAAATCAATATCACCATCATATATAGCTTTCCCCACTATTATACCTTCAATATTTTTTAAACCCTTTGCTTTTTTAATATCATTAATTGATGAAACGCCTCCAGATATAATTACAGGACAATTTGATATCTCTGCAACTTTTGCCGTCTCTTCAAAATTTGGACTTTGCTTTGTGCCGTCCCTATTAATATCTGTGTAAATCAACCTGCTAACACCATAATCATTTACTTCTCTTAAAAAATCTAATGTTAATTGATTAGAATTTTCTTTCCACCCTGATACTGATAAATATCCATCTTTAGCATCCAAACCTAATGCAATTTTATTTGGAAATTTTTTACAAGCTTGCTTTAAAAAGTTTTTATCTTTTATAGCTGCACTTCCCAAAATTATTTTTTCAACACCGACATCAGTGTATTTTTGAATACTTTCAAAATTTCTAATCCCACCACCAATTTCAATTTTAAGATCAAGTTTACTAACTATTTCTTTAACAATGCCCAAATTAACAATCTCTCCACTTAAAGCTCCATCCAAATCAACTATGTGTAAGTTTTTAAAACCATGATCTTTATATTTGGCTGCTTGATCAAGTGGTGGTATTTCATATTCAGTTTTATTATCAAAGTTTCCTTTAACTAGCCTAACACATTTTTTATCTTTGATATCTATGGCAGGAAATATTTTCATTTTACAAATTTATAAAATTATTAATTATTTTAAGACCAATTTTATCACTTTTTTCAGGGTGAAATTGAGTTCCAAAAATGTTGTCTTTTTCAACAGCACAAACAATGTTTGATGAATAATCTATTGTTGCTGAAATTACGTTTTTATCATTTGGTATAAATTCATAACTGTGAACAAAATACATGTGCGAGTTATTTTCTATATCTTTGAGTATCTTACTTTCTTTAATAATATTTATTTGGTTCCAGCCGATGTGAGGAAGTTTATATTTTCCATTTTGATTATCAATTTTTGATACATTTCCTGAAATCCAACCAAGTCCCTTTGTTTCTGTTTCTTCATAACCAATATCTGCAAACATTTGTAAACCAACACAAATTCCAATAAGAGGTTTTTTATCACTAATTGCAAATTTGTTTAAAGTATCAACTAAACCATTAATATTATTTAAAGCATCTACACAGCTCTTAAACGAACCCTGCCCTGGAAGAACTATTTTATCACTTGATTTAATTTTATTTAAATCTGCAGTTACCTCTATATTTACTTTATTCTTAGCAACCTCTCTAAAAGAGTTTATGACAGAACTTATGTTGCCTGACTTGTAATCGACAATTGTTACTTTCATTAATTACTTTAATTATAAAGAACCTTTAGTAGACGGTATAGTTTTTTTATTCTTAGGGTCTATTTCAAGGGCTGCTCTAAGTGATCTAGCAAGACCTTTAAAACAAGATTCAATTATATGGTGGCTATTATCCCCATAAATATTTTCTACGTGTAATGTAATTCCAGCAGCTTGTGAAAAAGCTTGAAACCATTCTTTGAATAGTTCTGTGTCCATTTCACCAAGTTTTTCTACCTTAAGATTAACTTTCCATATTAAATAAGGTCTGTTTGATACATCAATTGCAACTCTAGTTAATGTTTCATCCATAGGTATCATGGCATGTGCATATCTTTTTATGCCAATAAATTTCTTTGATGCTTTTTTTAGACATTCCCCAATAGCAATTCCAGTATCCTCTGTTGTGTGGTGAAGGTCTATATGAGTGTCTCCTTTAGCTTTTAATTTCATATCTATTGAAGAGTGTTTAGAAAGTTGTTCTAACATATGGTTTAAAAAACCAATTCCGGTATCTATCTTATATTGACCTTTTCCATCAATATTAAGATCAACACTAATTGATGTTTCTTTGGTTTTTCTAGATATGTTAGCTTTACGTTTCATAATTTTTATAGGTATATATTCATTATTTCCTTATATCAATAAAAGTAATTAAGCACTTGAACTACATGAATTAGTATCCATTTAATAGATATGACAACAATAGTATTAGTAAGAAAAAATAATAACCTTGTAGTTGCTAGTGATGGACAAGTAAGTATGGGAAACACAGTAATTAAAAGCACTGCAAATAAAGTTAGAAAAATTGAAAAAAGAAATGTGATCGCTGGGTTTGCTGGATCTACAGCCGATGCACTAACTTTATTCGAAAGATTAGAATCAAAATTAGAAAAACATGCAGGTAATTTAACTAGAGCAGCTGTAGAGTTAGCAAAAGACTGGCGAACAGATAAATACCTTAGAAGACTTGAGGCGTTAATGGCAATAGGTGATAAAGAAAAAAGTTTTATTATTTCTGGAACTGGAGATGTTTTAGAACCAGAGGGTGATGTAATTGGAATTGGATCTGGAGGTAATTATGCTTTAGCCGCTGCAAAAGTATTAATGGATACGGATCTTTCTGCTGAGGATATTGCAAAAAAAGCAATTAAAGTTGCATCAGATATATGCGTTTTTACAAATAATAACGTTAGTATTGAAAAAGTATAATGGAAAAATCAAACGTAAAAACTTTTGTACCTAAAGATAAAAAAGAGGAAAAATCTACATTAACAAATTCTCTTTCTCCAAGAGAAATAGTATCAGAACTAGATAGGTTTGTTGTAGGACAAAACAAAGCAAAAAGAGCAGTTGCAATTGCATTAAGAAATAGATGGAGAAGACAAGCTTTAACAGGAGAAATGAAAGATGAAGTTCTTCCAAAAAATATTCTTATGATTGGTCCGACTGGAGTTGGAAAAACAGAAATATCTAGAAGACTATCAAAGTTAGCAGAAGCGCCATTTGTAAAGGTTGAAGCAACTAGGTTTACTGAAGTAGGATATGTTGGAAGAGATGTAGAACAAATTGTAAGAGATTTAGTTGAAATTGCAATTTCTATGGAAAGAACAAAAAAAAGAAAAGAAGTTCAAGCTCAAGCTCAAAAACTTGCTGAAGAGAGGGTTTTAGATGCACTTGTAGGTGCAAAAGCAAGTGTTGCTACAAGAGAAAGTTTTAGAAAGAGACTTAGAAATGGTGACCTAGATGAAAATGAAATTGAAGTAGCTGTTAGTGAAAATAATCAAATGCCTTCGTTCGAAATTCCTGGAATGCCAGGTGCAAATGTTGGAATGATAAACATTTCTGACATGCTTGGTAAATCCATGGGGCAAAAACCTAAAAAGAAAAAAATGAGTGTGAAAGAATCTCATGAAATTTTAATAAACGAAGAATCAGATAAGTTAATTGAGCAAGATAAAATTATTAAATCTGCAAAAAATTCTGCAGAAGATAATGGTATAGTATTCTTAGACGAAATTGATAAAATTTCAGCAAGAACAGATCGAGTTGGTGGAGATGTATCAAGAGAAGGGGTTCAAAGAGATTTACTGCCATTAATTGAAGGAACAACAGTAAATACTAAATATGGACCAATTAAAACAGATCACATCCTATTTATTGCATCTGGTGCTTTTCAATTAGCAAAACCATCTGACTTACTTCCAGAACTTCAAGGAAGGTTACCAATTAGAGTTGAGCTTGATCCATTAAACAGTGATGATTTTAAAAGAATATTAAAAGAACCTGACAACAGCTTAATCAAACAATACAAGGCACTTCTTAAAACAGAAAATGTTAACTTGGAATTTACTGAAGATGGAATAGACACAATCGCTAATATAGCAAATGAAGTTAATTCTACCGTAGAAAATATAGGAGCAAGAAGACTTCATACTATAATTGAAAGAGTTCTTGATGAAATAAGCTTTACTGCAACTGATAAATCAGGTGAAGTAATTACAATTGATTCAGAATATATTAAGAAAAATCTAGGTCAACTTGCCAAAGATACAGATTTATCTAAATTTATTCTTTAATTTTATTTTTTTTTAAAATTATATCAAAACTACCTTTGCTTGGATTGTTAACAGCTTCAATGTTTATAATTTTTATTAATTTCATTAAATCAAAATTATTTTTTATGTAGTCTGGAACAGAATATTTTAAAATACTTAAATCTGAAGATTGATATGGATTATTGAGGTTTTTTGATCTAGATCCTTTCCCAGTTATAATATTTATTTTGTTTACTTTGTTTAAATAACTTTCTTCAATAAAATCTTTGATTTTTTGGTTTGCACTTTCTAAAGAATACCCATGTAAATCAATAGTTTTTTCAATTAAATTTCTATCACTTTCATCTAAATATCCATCTTTATTTTTTAATTTCTCATCATTATTAATGAAATTTTGCCAATCTTTTTTATCTTTTTTTGAAATTTTTTTAATCAACTAGACTTGTGTATCAACAAGTAACCAATTTGGATTGTTTGATGTTATATCTTTCGTAAATTTCCATGTATCCGTTACTTTTTTTATTACATCAGGGTCACCAGAAATAATTTTTTTATTCTTGTCCCTTACACAAGAAATTATTTCACTTACAAAATTTACTGTTACTTCAAGCATATTTTTATTTTGAACATGATCTTTAATATCTGCTGAATTAATACCTATAAAAGTAGTTTCTGATAAAAAACTTTTGTTTTTTCTATCTTTAATGGCTTCGTTAAATTGATTAAAAACATTTTTATCTAAAAGATACTTAATATCTTTTAAATTTCCCGATGCAAAATTTGTAATTATTGTTTCATATGCAATTTTAGCTCCTTTAATAAATTCTTTCTTAGCTTCTTCATCAAATTTGCTTAGATCTGTCGATTTAGGAGTTCTTCTAATTTCTACATCTTGAGGAAAATTATTAGATATATCTTCTTCAAAACCAGTTTTTTTTCCTAATATTCCTCTTAATCTTAAAAATATAAACCCAGCAATCATTGCAAGAAGTATTATATCGATGTATTCAAAACTATAATTCATATATAATGAATAATATTTACTATGTTGTTAAATTTCAACCTGCAAATTAAAAATAAATAATAGGCATATGAACACACCTTTGGTACTTTTTATATCAATTCCCTTAATAGAAATTTATCTATTTATTAAAATTGGTTCCTCAATTGGAGCATTTAATACTATTTCACTTATATTAATTACAGCAATCGTGGGTATTTATTATGCAAGATATGAGGGATTAAACACCTTAAAGTCTGCAGTTAACCAACTCGTAACAAATAAAATACCAATATACGAAATAATATCTGGGGCAGCTTTAGCAATAGCATCTTTATTATTAATTTTACCTGGTTTTGCTACAGATTTAATTGGTTTGTTATTAATTTTTCCAGTTACAAGAAGAATTATTTTTAGAAAAGTATCGACAAAATACAAACAAAGTTATAAATCAAATGATCCCATCGAAGGTGAATATAAAGATTTAGACGATCAAAATGGAAAATAAATTTAATATTTTAACTGAATTTATAAAAGATATGTCGTGTGAAACTAAAAATGCACAAACATACCTTCATGTAAAAGATGTTATAAAGGGTTACCACTTAGATTTTGCTATAAAAGCAAAACCTATGAAAAATAAACTTATAGAAGTTGACACAACATTAAATTTTAAAGATCCTAATAGTAGTGAACAACAAGCTTATTTTGAAATAGTGTACACATCAATTGTTAAAATCGATGATGATGTAAAAGATCTTGATTTAAAAAAAATTTTATTATGCGAAGTTCCAAAAAAAATTTATCCTAAACTTGAAAAATCATTTATTGATATGTTGCACAATGCTGGATACGAAGAAATTCAACCAAATAAAAAAATTGATTTTGATGAATTATTTTTAAAAAATAATGCTTAAAAAAAATTTTTTTTTAAATTCTTTTTTAAAAAATTTATATGATTTGATATTTCAGAATCAGTTAGCTCAACTATTTTTTTAGAATAATCTATAATACTATTCGAATCGCCATCTTTTATAATTTCTTCTTTAAAAAAATTTAACTTTGGTTCTTTTTGATCAGTAAGATTAATATAAACTTTACTTAATAATTCACAGTCAATTATGGCGGTATGTTTATTTCTTCTAGAATTATCTATATTATACCTTTTACATAATGCATCTAAACTTATTCCAGCACCTGGAAATTTTTCTCTTGCTATCTCTAACGTATCAATAACTAAATCTTTATTTATTTTATTTTTTCCTATTAAAGATAATTCATTATTTAAATGAGCTATATCAAATTCTGCATTATGAATTATAATTTTTTTATCTTTAATAAAATTTAAAAATTCATCTACTACTTCTTTAAATTTTTTTTGTTTTGATAAAAATTCATCAGAGTATCCATGAACTTCTAGAGCTTTTTCTGAAACTTTCCTTTCTGGATTTAAATATGTATGGAAAATATTTTTTGTAGGCATTGAATCTTCTAATTCAATACATCCTATCTCAACAATTCTGTGGCCTTCT
>CACCZY010000001.1 GCA_902550635.1 uncultured Pelagibacteraceae bacterium | reverse complement strand
TTTTTGAGGAATTAGTAATTGAAAATATTTTAATTCACAAGTTTCAGATTCTTTATGCTGGAATTTTATCAGGTGGTTTTGCTTTTGTATTACAAATTTATGCACAAAAAAATATTACACCAGCACCTGCTGCGATAATTTTTTCATTAGAAGGTGTTTTTGCAACTATTGCAGCATGGATTTTATTAAATCAAGTATTAAATTTAAATAATATTTTAGGATGTTGTTTTATCTTAATTGGTGTTTTGTTTTCTCAATTAATGCCTGAAATTAAAAAGTTAACTATAAATAATTGTAAATAAAATTAAAGCTAAGAATATTCTATAGTATACAAAATAATTTAGAGAAAAATTTTTTACATATAATAAAAAAAGTTTAATTGTAAAGTATGAAAAAATAAATGAAAAAAATACTGAGAGTAAAATAAAATTATTTAATTCAATTCCTTCATTCCATACATCTCTTAAGCCCAAGCAACTAGCACCTGCTAGTGCTGGTATAGAAAGATAAAAAGAAATTTTTGATGAATCAAGTCTACTAAAATTTAAAATTCTACCACCAGTTATTGTTATACCTGATCTACTTACTCCAGGCACTAAAGCTAGAACTTGGAATAGACCTATTATTATAATATTTTTGATCTTTAAATCTTTTTGAATTTTTTTTTTAACTTTAAATTGATCAGAATAGTAAAGTAAAAAGCTAAAAATTAAAGTTGTCCATGCAATAATTTCAATATTTCTCAGATGATTAATTAATCCTGTAAAATATAAAAAATATCCAAATGTTATTAAAGGAATTGATCCAATAAAAATTAAGTATGCTAAATCTTTATTATTAAAAATATTAACTAAATCTTTTCTAAAGTAAAAAATTATTGCTAACAATGAACCTAAATGCAGACCTATATCAAGTTCTAATGAACCAACTTTAAAATTTGCTAAATTTGTAGCTACTATTAGATGCGCAGATGAACTTACTGGAATAAATTCAGAAAATCCCTGTATGAAAGATAACACTATTATTTCTAAGTAATAAAAAGCCATAGGGATATTTATTTAAATAAACAAAATACTATTGAATTAAAGCAATTACTTGAAAGCATATTAGATATGCAAAAAAGTTAAAAAAGGTATAAAACAAAGGAAAAAAATATATATATGTCAATTTTATTGACCTAATTCGACTTTATACACATAATTCAATACTATATAGATGATCCAAATGACAGAAAAAATGTTAAAATTTGTTAAATTAGGTCAACAAAACCCACCTAAAAGAGAAATCATTGAACGAAAGGATGATTTTAATGAAATCTATAAAGAATTCATTAATGAAAAGGCAAAAGAACAATCTAGTAGATGTTCTCAATGTGGGGTTCCTTTTTGTCAAATTCATTGTCCTTTAAGTAACAATATTCCAGACTGGTTAAAACTAACAGCCGAGGGAAGACTTAAAGAAGCTTATGAACTTTCACAAAGCACTAATAACATGCCCGAGGTTTGTGGAAGAATTTGTCCACAAGATAGATTATGTGAAGGCAATTGTGTAATTGAACAATCAGGACACGGAACAGTCACAATAGGGTCTATTGAAAAGTTTATTACAGAAAATGCATGGGAAAATAAATGGATAGAGCCCATAAATATTAAATCAGAAAAAAAACAATCAATTGGAATAATAGGTGCAGGACCAGCAGGACTAGCTTGTGCAGAACAGTTAAGAAAAGAAAGTTACCAAGTGACAATTTACGACAGGTACGATCGCCCAGGAGGGCTTCTTATATATGGTATTCCAAATTTTAAACTAGAAAAATTTGTAGTTGAAAGAAGAACAAATCTTTTAAAAAAAAGTGGTATAAAATTTATTCAAAATTTTGAAGTTGGAAAAGATGCAAAATTAAACGAACTAAAAGAAAAGCATGATGCAATACTTATTTCAACTGGAGTTTATAAACCTCGAGAAATAGAAATTCCAGGAAGTAATTTAAAAAATATTTTTCCCGCAATGGATTTTTTAACTGCATCAAATAAAAAAGGTTTAGGAGACAAAGTTGAGCAGTTTGACAATGGAACACTCAATACTAATGGTAAAAATGTAATTGTTATAGGAGGTGGAGATACAGCAATGGATTGTGTAAGAACCTCAGTAAGACAAAATGCAAAATCTGTAAAATGTTTATACAGAAGAGATAGGGAAAATATGCCAGGCTCAGCAAGAGAAGTATTTAATGCTGAAGAAGAAGGTGTCGAGTTTGTTTGGTTATCTAATCCAAAGAAGTTTGAAGGTATTAATAAAATTGAAAATATCTTAATTGATAAAATGAAGCTTAGTGAACCTGATGAAAGCGGAAGAAGGAAGCCAATTGTTGAAGATAATTCAGAATTTAGTTTAAAAGCAGATATTGTAATTAAAGCTCTTGGATTTGATCCAGAAAACTTACCATATTTATTTAACGAAATAAATCTTCAGGTTACTAAATGGGGAACAATTAAAACTGATTTTGATACAATGGAAACTAATTTACAAGGTGTTTTCGCTGCAGGAGATATTGTAAGAGGAGCTTCACTAGTTGTTTGGGCGATTAAAGATGGAAGAGACGCAGCAACATCAATCATTAAGTATTTAAAAGCAAAGGATAAGCAAAAGAAAAAAGTTGCATGATAAAAATTAGGGAAAAAAATTTAAATTTATTAAAAAAAAATAATATTTACTCAGAAAGTCAAGAACATGATGCTTGTGGTGTTGGACTCGTTGCTTCTACAGAAGGAAAAAAATCGAGAAAAGTGGTTGAATATGGAATTGAAGCATTGAAGGCTGTTTGGCATAGAGGAGCAGTTGATGCAGACGGTAAGACCGGAGATGGAGCTGGAATCCACGTTGAAATACCTCAAGATTTTTTTATAGAAAAAATTGAAAATACAGGCCATTCACATGATAATTCAGAAGTTTGTGTTGGAATGGTATTTCTTCCTAGAAATAATTATCCGGCACAAGAACAATGTAGGACAATTATAGAAAGTATTCTCACTAAAAGTAATTTTAATATTTATGGATGGAGGCAGGTTCCGGTTAATCCAAAAGTTTTAGGAGAAAAAGCTGAATTAACTAGGCCAGAAATAGCACAAGTTTTATTTAATCATAATGATAAATTAATTACTGGTAAAAAGTTAGAAATAAAATTGTATGAGTCCAGAAGAAGAATAGAGAAGGAAGCTGTAGTTAATAATTTAAACAGTTTTTATATTTGTTCATTTAGTTCTAAATCAATTATTTATAAAGGAATGTTTTTAGCGGAAGCACTTTCTGATTTTTACCCTGATTTAAAAGATGAAAGATTTATATCTAGATTTGCAATTTTCCATCAAAGATTTTCTACAAACACTGCTCCAAGTTGGGATTTGGCCCAGCCATTTAGAGCATTGGCTCATAATGGAGAAATAAACACTTTAAAAGGCAATATTAATTGGATGAAAGTGCATGAGCAAGAAATGTTTAGCCCAATATTTGATGATATTGAAAATCTTAAACCAGTAATTCCATCAGGTAATTCAGACTCTGCGTCTTTAGACAATGTTTTTGAACTATTAAATATATCTGGGCAATCTGCTCCTTTAGCAAAACTAATGTTAATTCCTGACGCGTGGTCAAAAAAAAGTAAAATTTTGTCAAAAGATCAACGGCAGTTATTTAATTTTCTTAATAGTACAATGGAACCTTGGGATGGTCCAGCAGCGATAGCTGCCACAGACAATGAATGGGTGATAGTTGCAAATGACAGAAATGGTTTAAGACCACTTAGATATTCTGTAACAAAAGATAAATTACTATTTGCTGGATCCGAAACAGGAATGATTGAATTTGATGAAAAATTAATTGTATCCAAAGGAAGATTAGGTCCAGGAGATATTTTAGGTGTAAGAATAGATAAAGGAAAAGTTTATACAAATAGTCAAATAAAAAATTACTTAGCAAAAGAATATAAGGATTTTAATAATCAAATAATTGACTTAGATAAAAAATTTCAAATTAAAAATGAAAAAAATATCTTTGAAGGTAATGAATTAAGGCAAAAACAACACTGTTTTGGTTATAGCTTAGAAGATTTAGAGTTAATTTTGCATCCAATGGTAGAAGATGAAAAAGAAGCCACTGGTTCAATGGGCGATGATACTCCTTTAGCAGTTTTATCTGATAAGTATAGGCCACTATATCACTATTTTAGACAAAATTTTAGTCAAGTTACAAACCCACCAATAGATTCTTTAAGAGAAAATAAAGTAATGAGTCTAAAAACACGATTTGGTAATCTTGGAAATATTTTAGATTTTAATAATTTAACAGAAAAAAATATTTATGTTTTAGAAAGTCCAATATTATCTAATTCACAGTTTGAAAACTTTTTATCTTACTTCGGTGATAATCATAAACTAATAGAATGCACATTTGTTGATGATGAAACCTTAGAAAATGCAATACAAAAAATAAAAAAAGAGTCAGAAATTGCTGTAAGGCAAGGAATTACTCAAATAGTACTATCAGATAAAAATATATCAGACAATAAAATGCCAATGCCAATGCTTTTATGCATTGGTGCAATAAATACTCATTTAATTAATTTAAAGCTAAGAGGATATGTTTCTATAAATGTTCAGACTGGTGAAGCATTAGATACCCATTCATTGGCAACTTTGATTGGTGTAGGAGCCACAACTGTAAATCCATATCTTGCTCTAGATAGTATTCATCAAAGATTTCAAAAAAAACTTTTTCCAAAGCTAACCTATGATGAATGTGTTAGAAAATATGTAAAATCAGTCAACTATGGTTTATTAAAAATTATGTCTAAAATGGGCATATCTGTAATTAGTTCTTATAGAGGTGGCTGCAACTTTGAAACCGTAGGTTTAAGCAGAACTATTGTAAATGAATATTTTCCAGGAGTTCTGTCAAAAATTTCAGGAATTGGATTAACAGGAATAGAAAAAAAAATTAGAACAAACCATCAAAACGCATTTAAAAATAATTCAAACATTTTACCTATTGGCGGCCTTTACAAATTTAGAAAAAATGGAGAAACACATCAATATCAAGGAAATTTAATTCATCTACTTCAAACATCGGTTACAAAAAATTCTTACGATTTGTATAAAAAATATGCAAAAGGCATATACGATTTGCCACCAATTAATCTAAGAGATTTAACTGATTTTAGACAAAGATATTTAAAAAATTCTATCGATATTTCTGAGGTTGAACCGGCAGAAAATATACTCAAACGTTTTGGAAGTGGTAGCATGTCACATGGAGCCCTGTCTAAAGAAGCTCATGAAACTTTAGCAATAGCTATGAATAGAATTAAAGGCGCTTCTTGCAGTGGAGAAGGAGGTGAAGATGAGAAAAGATTTAAAAAGCTAGACAATGGAGATTCAGCAAATTCAAGAGTAAAACAAATAGCCTCAGCGAGATTTGGTGTAACAATAAATTACTTAAATAATTGTAACGAAATAGAAATTAAAATTGCGCAAGGTGCTAAACCTGGTGAAGGAGGACAACTTCCAGGTTTTAAAGTTACTAAAGAAATTGCAAAACTAAGATATTCAACACCTGGAGTGACTTTAATATCTCCTCCCCCTCATCATGATATCTACTCTATAGAAGACTTGGCGCAGCTTATATACGATTTAAAACAAATTAATCCAAATGCTAGAGTTGGAGTAAAATTAGTTGCCTCTTCAGGAGTTGGAACTATTGCTGCAGGAGTTGCAAAAGCAAAAGCAGATATTATTTTGATTTCTGGTCATAATGGAGGTACTGGAGCTACACCTCAAACAAGTGTTAAATATGTAGGTGTGCCATGGGAAATGGGTTTAACAGAAGCAAACCAAGTATTAACACTAAATAATCTAAGACACTCGGTAACATTAAGAACAGATGGAGGAATTAAAACTGGAAGAGACGTAGTGATAGCAGCCATGATGGGAGCAGAAGAATTTGGTATAGCCACTACTGCATTAGTTGCAATGGGATGCATTATGGTAAGACAATGTCATTCAAATACTTGTCCTGTTGGTATTTGTACTCAAGATGAAGAGTTAAGAAAAAAATTTAGTGGAACCCCAGACAAAGTAGTCAATCTTTTTACTTTTATTGCTCGAGAGGTTAGGGAAATTTTGGCTAAGCTTGGATTTAAGAATTTGAATGAGATTATAGGCAGAACAGATCTGTTGAAACAAGTAAATAAAGGATCTCCCAATCTAGACGATCTCGATCTAAATCCTCTTTTTGTACAAGCTGATCCTGGAGAAAATAAAAGATATTGTGAAAACAGTTCTATAATCGAGGTTCCAGGAACTATTGACCAAAAAATTTGGCCAGAAATTGAACAGTTAATAAATAAAAAAGGTGCAGTTGAAAAAAATTATAAAATTAAAAATACAAATAGAGCTGTAGGAACAAGAATTTCTTATAATTTATATAAAAAATTTGGTGAAAAAAAATTAGATGAAAATTTCATTACTCTTAATTTTGTTGGATCAGCAGGTCAGTCCTTCGGTGCCTTTGGAGTACAAGGTCTAAAATTAAATCTTAAAGGCGATGCTAATGATTATGTTGGAAAAGGTTTATCTGGCGCTACAATTTCCATAAGTCTTCAAGATGAAAGTAGCTTGATATCAAATCAAAATACTATCATTGGAAATACTGTTTTGTACGGTGCAACGTCTGGTTTTTTATTTGCTTCAGGTCAAGCTGGAGAAAGATTTGCAGTCAGAAATTCTGGTGCTACCTCGGTTATTGAAGGATGTGATTCAAATGGCTGTGAATATATGACAGGTGGAAACGTAGTAATCTTGGGGGATGTTGGAGATAATTTTGCTGCAGGCATGACCGGTGGTATGGCATTTATTTACGATGAAAAAAATAATTTTGAAAAAAAAGTGAATGCTGAAACAGTTATTTGGCAAAGGCTAGAAACTGATTATTGGAAAAAATTTTTAAAAGAATTAATATTAAAACATTACACTGAAACAAAATCAAATCATTCAAAAAAAATTTTAGCTAATTTTGAAAATAAGATAGAACATTTTTATCAAGTTTGTCCAAAAGAGATGATAGATAAACTTGAAAATTCATTATCTAATAAAAAAAATATTGGTATAGCTAGTTAATAATTTTTTGAACAACCAGATTTAATTCTTTTATAATTAATTTTAAATTTCTATTTGATGATAAACTGTGATCACCATTTTTAACTATTTTAAGCTTTTTTTTTGCTTGATTAAAAATACCAAGAACTTTTTTTGAATAAGAAACTGGAACAATTTCATCTTTTTTTCCATGAATCATAGTTACATAAATATTTGATTTAATTTTTTTATTTAAAACTTTATTTTTCCTTTTTATACCATCTTTAATTAATTGATGGGTGATTATGTATTCATAATTTCCATTTTTTATTTTGCAAAGCTTATTTTTTATAATTTCATTTTTTATTTTTTTACTAAATTTATTCCACATTAATTTTGATATAAATTCAGGAGCAGATCCAATTCCAATAAATCCTTTAATTTGTTTTTTGAAATATTTGAATAAAATTAAAGATACCCAAGAACCCATACTTGATCCAATTAAAATAAAATTGTTCTTTTTTACAATTTTTTTTATAGATTTTTTTGCATCATTGCTCCAAGAGCTTATGTTTCCATTTGTAAATTTACCTGATGATTTTCCGTGTCCTGTATATTCCATAGCTAAGAAACCTAATTTATTTTTAACTGCATATTTTTTAAATGATTTTGGTTTTTTACCTTCAATATCAGAAGCAAAACCATGTAGAAAAACTACATATAGGTTTTTTTTGAAATAATTGCTTATATATCTAAGCTTTTTAGTTTTTGAAATTTTAAGAAATTTATATTTTTTCATGTAAGTTTTATAGAACTATTCTGATATTATATTATTTTATCATATGTCATCAAAATTAAAAGTTTTGCAAGTAATTCCCAAACTTGGATATGGTGGCGCAGAAACAGGTTGTTATGACCTTGCTCACTATTTAGCAGAAAATAAAGTTGGTTCTTATATTGTGACAAGTGGTGGAGAATTGATAAAATACTTAAACAAAAAAAAAGTAAAACTTATTCGTCTACCCGTACAATCTAAAAACCCAATTTTAATGTTAATAAATTCAATAATCTTAACTTTAATTATTTTTATTTTTAAAATTGATATTGTTCATGCAAGAAGTAGAGCTCCAGCTTGGTCATGTTTAATTGCAACTAAATTGACAAGGAAAAAATTTGTGACCACATTTCATGGCACATATAATTTCAATAATAAGTTCAAAAAATTTTATAATTCTGTAATGTTAAGGTCAGATCTAGTCATTGCAGGATCAAATTTTATATTTTCACATATTAATGAAAAGTATCCAGATTATGTAAAAAAGATAAATAAATTTATGGTTATATTTAGAGGAATCAATACAGAATACTTTGATTCAAAAAAAATTGATCATAATGATGAAGCAAAACTTTTAAAAAAATGGGGTATTAAAAATGATAGACCTATAATTTTACTACCTGGCCGACTTACTTCATGGAAAGGCCAAGAATTATTTATAGAAGCTTTGAATAGGATTAACGAATATTATAAATTTCCATTTTATGCAATAATACTTGGTAGTGATCAAGGCAGAAAAATATATAGAAAAAAATTAGAAAGTTTAGTTGATAGATTTAGACTTCACGATAATTTAAAATTTATTGAAAATTGTGAATTGATGCCCTTAGCTTATAAAGTTTCAAGAATTGTTGTTTCTACTTCAATAGAACCAGAGGCTTTTGGAAGAGTTTCCGTTGAGGCTCAATCAATGGAAAAACCTATTATTGCTAGTAATATAGGTGGATCTATAGAAACAATAGTAGATAATAAAACAGGTTTTTTATTTGAAAGTAATAATGTTGAAAAATTAGCTGATAAAATAGTTCATGTGCTAAATTTAGACCGTCAGACTTTAGAATCAATGGGATTAGAAGCAAGAAAGCATGTTTTAAAAAAATTTGAAATTGAAAAAATGTGTTTTTCTACGTACACAGAGTATAAAAAGTTATTTAAAAAATAAATTAATGCCAAATATAAAATTACCAGACGGAAATATTATAACTTTTGAAAAAAAAGTTACTGGATTAAAAATTGCTGATAAAATAAGTAAATCTTTATCGAAGCAAGCATTAGTTATAAGTGTTGATGGTAATTTAAAAGATTTAAATTTTGAAATAGAAAATGATTGCTCAGTAAAAATTCATACCTCTAAAGATAAAGAGGGTGTAGAAACAATAAGACATGATACAGCACATGTTCTAGCAATGGCAGTACAAGAACTTTTTCCCGGAACTCAAGTGACCATAGGGCCAGTAATTGAAAATGGTTTTTATTATGATTTTGCGAGAAATGAGCCTTTTACTCAGAAAGATCTTCAAAAAATAGAAAAAAAAATGAAAGAAATTATTGAAAGAGATGAGCCAACTCACAGAGAAGTATGGGAAAGAGAAAAAGCTATAGAACATTTTAAAAAAGCTGGCGAAATTTACAAAGCTGAAATAATAAAAAGTATTCCAAAAGGAGAAGAAGTATCCATCTATTTTCATGGAAAATGGCACGATTTATGTAGAGGTCCACATCTAACTTCAACAGGAAAAGTTGGGAAATATTTTAAGCTCACGAAAGTTGCGGGCGCTTATTGGAGAGGTGACTCGAAAAATGAAATGTTGCAAAGAATTTATGGTACAGCATGGCCTTCTCAAAAAGAACTTGATGAATATTTAAATAGAATTGAAGAAGCTGAAAAAAGAGATCATAGAAAATTAGGAAAAGAAATGGACTTATTTCATTTTAGAGAAGAAAGTCCAGGGTCTGTTTTTTGGCATGAAAAAGGTTGGACTTTATTTCAAAAATTAATTGAATTTATGAGAATTAAACAAAAGCATGCTGGTTATAAAGAAATAAATACACCAGAAATATTAGATAGATCTATATGGGAAAAATCTGGACACTGGGAGAAATTTGGTCAACACATGTATACTTCAACCACTCCAGATGAAAAAATATTTGCAATTAAACCAATGAATTGTCCTGGTTGTGTACAAATTTTTAACCAAGGCTTAAAAAGTTATAGAGATTTACCACTTAAAATGTCTGAATTTGGAAAAGTTCATAGATACGAACCATCAGGTGCTCTTCATGGATTAATGAGAGTTAGAGCATTTACCCAAGACGATGCGCATATTTTTTGTACAGAAGATCAAATAACAGATGAATCTTTGTCAGTTACTAATTTAATTTTAGAAATTTATAAAGATTTAGGTTTTTCAAATGTAATATTAAAATATTCTGATAGACCAGAAATAAGAGTTGGTGATGATAAAGTTTGGGATAAATCCGAAGCTGCATTGCTTAAAGCAGTGAAAGCATCAAAATTAGAATATAGTGTAAATAAAGGAGAAGGAGCATTTTACGGACCAAAGATTGAATTTGTTTTAAGAGATGCAATAGGAAGAGATTGGCAATGTGGAACTTTACAAGTAGATTTAAATTTGCCAGAAAGGTTAGGTGCTTCATTTGTTGATAAAGATGGGTCAAAAAAAATACCAGTTATGTTACATAGAGCATTATTTGGATCTCTTGAAAGATTCATTGGAATATTAATAGAAAATTATGCAGGCAAACTTCCTTTTTGGATAAACCCACTTCAGGTAATTGTAATACCAGTTTCCTCAGAATTTGATGATTATGCAAAAAAAATATATAACAAAATCAGTAGCATAGGTTTAAATTGTGAAGTTGATTTAAAAAATCATAATTTAAATTATAAGATAAGAGAACATTCTTTAAGCAAAGTACCAATATTGTTGATTTGTGGTAAAAAAGAAGTTGACAGTCACACTGTAACTATTAGACAATTGGATTCTACAAAACAAGAAAATATGGAAGTAAGAAAATTTTTAGAAATTTATTCAGCTTTAAACAAAGCCCCATCAATTTAAGTGTCATCAAATAAACAAAACTACTTTCAAAGAAGAAATAAACCTAAAGGACCTAGAATAAATTATAGAATTACATCATCAGAGGTTCAGGTAATAGATAGCTCAGGTGAAAATCTTGGAATATTAAATGTAGATGAAGCTATAAATATTGCAAAGAATGAAGATCTAGATTTAATCGAAATAGCACCAAATGCTAAACCACCTGTTTGCAAGGTAATGGATATAGGAAAATTTAAATATGATCAGCAAAAAAAAGCAAATAAAGCAAAAAAGAAACAAAAGAAAATTGAACTTAAAGAAATTAAATTACGTCCAGTGACTGATGTTCATGATTACTCTTTTAAAATAAAAAATGCACAAAAATTTATTGTAAAAGGAGATAAAGTTAAATTTACTATCAAATTTAAAGGAAGAGAACTACAACACCCCCAGCTAGGCCATGAACTAATGAAAAAAATTCAAGAAGACATGAAAGTAATTGGCAAAGTAGAATTACACCCAAAATTTGATGGAAAACAAATGATTATGGTGATTCAACCGTTATAAATATATTGTTGTAAAATTTTTTTGAATCTATATAAATTCCCGTCATGCCTAAATTAAAAACAAAAAGTTCAGCTAAAAAAAGATTTAAAATTACTGCAAAAGGTAAAGTTGTCATGCCTCAAGCAGGAAAAAGACATGGCATGATTAAGAGAACAAATACACAAATTAGAAAGCAAAGAGGAACAACTATAATGTCAAAACAAGATGGAAAAATTGTGAAATCTTATATGCCTTATAGTTTACGAGGTTAACATGGCTAGAGTAAAAAGAGGAACAACAGGTAAAGCAAAACATAAAAAAGTTTTTAAAGCAGTAAAAGGTCAATGGGGAAGAAGAAAAAATACTATAAGAGTTGCAAGACAAGCAATGGAAAAAGCTTTGCAATATGCTTACAGAGATCGAAGGACAAAAAAAAGAAATTTTAGATCTATATGGATACAGAGGATTAATGCAGGAGTTAGATCAGAAGGTATGACATATTCTAAATTTATAAATGGTCTTAACAAATCAGGCATTAAACTGGATAGAAAAGTTTTGGCTGATATTGCCTATGACAATCCAGAAGCCTTTAAAACAATAGTTAAAAAAGCTCAATCAGCATTAAATTAATCTTACTATTGTTTTTATTTGTTTAAGAAATAATCTGTAAAAATGTCAGATTTTGAAAAATTAAAAGAAAATTTTAAAAATAAATTAGATCAAGCTAAAAATTCTAAAGAAGTTGATACTATAAGATCTGAAATTTTTAGTAAAGATGGTTTTATAAATTCTGAGTTCAAAAAAATAGGTACTTTACCTGAAAAAGATAAAAAACAAATAGCAACAAAAATAAATTCTGCAAAACAAGAACTAACAAAATTATTTAATACAAAGGCTTTAAATCTTGAAGATGCAGAAATAGACGAAAGAGTTAAAAAAGAAAAAGAAGATGTAACACTTCCAGAAAAGGACTTTAGAGTTGGAAAAATACATCCAGTATCACAAGTAATTGATGAAATCTCATCTATATTTTCAGAAATAGGTTTTAGTGTTGAAGAAGGTCCTGATGTTGAAAGTGAATATTATAATTTTACTGCACTTAATACACCAGAAAATCATCCTGCAAAAGACATGCATGATACTTTTTATATTGAAGAAAACATGAAAACATTACTTAGAACACATACTTCTCCAGTTCAAGTAAGAACAATGTTAAAAGGAAAGCCACCATTCAAAATTATAGCACCAGGGAGAACATACAGAAGCGATAGTGATCAGACACATACTCCAATGTTTCATCAATTAGAAGGACTCCATATTGATGAAAACATAACAATGGGTCATTTAAAAGGATGTTTAAATTATTTTGTGAAAGAGTTTTTTGAAGTAGAAAAAATTAAAATGAGATTTCGTCCAAGTCATTTTCCTTTTACTGAGCCTTCAGCGGAGGTTGATATTGGATATAGAATTGAAAAAAATAAAATTATTATTGGTGAAGGGGATAAGTGGTTAGAAATACTTGGATGCGGAATGGTTCATCCAAATGTTCTTAAAAATTCAAAAATTAATTCAAATAAATATCAAGGTTTTGCATTCGGAATAGGTATAGATAGATTAGCTATGTTAAAATATGGAATTAATGATTTAAGATCTTTTTTTGAGTGTGATTATAGGTGGTTAAATTATTATGGATTCGATCCTCTTGATGTTCCAACAAATTATCGAGGTTTAAGTAAATGAAATTCACAACAAATTGGCTTAAAGATCATTTAAAAACCAGCAAAACTGAAGTTCAAATTATTGACAAGTTAAATAATAATGGTCTTGAGGTTGAAAAAGTTGAGCCTTTAAAAAATGAATTAGGCGATTTTATTATTGCAAAAATCGTTAAAGCAGAAAAACATCCGAATGCTGATAGATTAAAATTATGTCATGTTGATGTTGGGAAAAAAGAATTAGTAAAAGTTGTTTGTGGTGGACCAAATGCAAAAGATAATTTGTTAACTATTTATGCTCCCCCAGGATCAGTTATTCCAAAAAATAATATGAAATTAGAGGTATCAAAAATAAGAGGAGAAACATCTTATGGTATGCTTTGCTCTGAATCAGAATTAAACTTATCAAACGAAAGTGAAGGAATTATTGAATTAAACCAAAGTTACAAAACTAAAATAGGAAAAAGCTATTTTAAAAATAATTTAGAAAATGTAATAGAACTATCAATAACTCCAAATAGACCAGACTGTTTAGGTATTAGGGGTATTGCGAGAGACCTATCAGCTAGTGGGGTTGGAAAGTTAATAGATAATAAAAATATCAAGATAAAAAAAAAATTCAAACAAAGTTTAAAAGTAAAAATTGAAAAAAATAGTAATCAGGCTTGCAAAATATTCGGCAGTTGTCTTATTAAAAATATAAAAAATCAAGAAAGTCCAAAATGGTTAAAAGAAAGAATCCTTTCATTGGGTTTAAGACCAATTTCTGCGGTGGTTGATGTAACAAACTATGTAATGTTTGACTTAAATAGACCACTTCATGCTTATGATTTAGATAAAATAAATAAAGAAATAATAGTTAGGAATTCAAAAAAAGGTGAAAGTTTTAAAGCACTAGACAATAAGGAATATAAACTTGATGATGGTATGTGCGTTATATCAGATCATGATGGAGTTTTGGGGTTAGGAGGAATAATAGGTGGCACAAGATCTGGAACTGAACTAAATACGAAAAATATTTTGTTAGAATCGGCCTATTTTGACCCCGAGATTACGAGAAAGACAGCCAAAAAATTGGAATTAAATAGTGATGCAAAGTTTAGATTTGAAAGAGGAATTGATCCTAACTCTATTTCAATGGGACTAGAAAAAGCTTCTGAAATGATCCTAAAAATTTGTGGTGGAGAAGTTTCAAAATCAGATATTCAATCTATAAAAAAAATAGAAATTAGAAAAATACCATTTGATCCAAATCTTGCATCTAAAACAATTGGAATACAAATTAAAACTCAAGAAATAATTAAAATTTTAGAAAACTTAGGTTTTAAAATTAAAAATAAAGGCAAAGTTCTTAGTGTAGAGGTACCAAGTTGGAGACCAGATATATATGGTCAGATTGATTTAGTTGAAGAAATAATAAGAATCAAGGGATTTGATAAAATTGATTCAATCGAGCCTGAAAAAAAAAGATTGAAACCAACCTTAAATTTTTTTCAAAGACATTTTCATTTAGCTCAAAGATCTGTTGCTTCCAAAGGATATTTAGAAACAATTACTTGGTCATTTACAGATGAAAAAATTAATAATAATTTTAGAGAAAATGTTGAAGAAGTAAAAATTGTTAATCCAATAAGTTCTGATTTGAATGTTTTAAGAAGCTCTCTTTATCCAAATTTAATTTATTATTTAAAAAAAAATATTGATAGAGGTTTTGAAAATCAATCATTATTTGAAATTGGACCTTCTTTTACCGGAAGGAAATCTGGCCAACAAATAACAATTATTTGTGGAATTAGAAAAGAAGATTTAATAGATGTGTTCGCTATTAAAACAGATCTTATTCAGACTTTATTTGAATTAGGTATAAATAAAAATGAAACTTTTGTAGATACCAATACACCAGGTTATTATCATCCCGGAAGGTCTGGATCAATTATAACAAAAAAAAATCAAAAATTGTTAGCTTATTTTGGGGAAATTCATCCAAAAATAATTAATAAAACTTATGGATTTGAGATTTTTTTGGAAAATTTAGTTGAATATAAAAGTCAAAATAAGACAACCAAACCAACAATAACGTTTTCTGATTATCAAAAGTCAGATAGAGATTTTGCTTTTGTTGTTAATAAAGATTTTAAAGCACAAGAATTAATAGAGATTATCTCAAATGTTGACAATTCATTGATAAAAAATGTTAAAATTTTTGACGTATATGAAGGAGAAAATATACCTTCAGATAAAAAATCAATAGCTTTAAAAGTTACTATTCAGTCAGACTTCAAAACTTTAAATGAACACGATTTAAATCAAATTTCAAAGAAAATTATTTCAAGTGTTGAAGAAAAAGCCAGCGCAAAATTAAGATCTTAATGAGTGAAATCGATCATATTAGAAATTTTGCAATTATTGCACACATAGATCATGGAAAATCAACTATTGCAGATAGAATAATACATAAATGTGGTGGACTTACGGACAGAGAAATGAAAGCTCAAGTGTTAGATTCCATGGATATTGAAAGAGAAAGAGGAATTACAATTAAAGCTCAAACTGTAAAATTAAATTTTAAGTCAAAAAATGGCAAAAACTATATGTTGAATATTATCGACACTCCAGGACATGTAGACTTTAGTTATGAAGTAAGTAGATCACTTTATGCCTGCGAAGGTTCAATTTTAATTGTTGATACTACACAAGGTGTAGAAGCACAAACTTTGGCAAATGTATATCAAGCTTTAGATATTAATCATGAAATAATTCCAGTTCTTAATAAAATCGATCTTCCAGCTTCTGATTTGGATAGAACAAATAAACAGATCGAAGATGTAATAGGAATTGATACTTCAAAGGCAATACCTTGTTCTGGAAAAACTGGCGAAGGTATAGATAAAATTTTAGAGCAAATTATTGAAAGTCTACCAGCGCCTAAAGGAAAAAAGGATGAAAAATTAAAATGCTTATTAGTTGATAGTTGGTATGACACATATCTTGGAGTAGTTATTTTGGTAAGAACTATAGATGGCAAAATTTCAAAAAATATGAAAATTAAAATGATGTCTACCAATAGAGAATATATAGTTGAAAAAGTTGGAGTTTTTACTCCAAAACCCAAAGATATTAATGAATTAAATGCTGGTGAAATTGGATTTATTACAACAGGAATAAAAGAATTATCAGAAACTAAAGTTGGAGATACTATATGTGATAGTGAAAATCCGATAAAAGATGCATTACCAGGTTTTAAACCTAGTAAACCAGTAGTATTTTGTGGACTATTTCCAGTAGATAGTTCTCAGTATCAAAAGCTAAAAGATGGTTTAGCTAAATTACAATTGAATGATGCAAGCTTTTCATTTGAACCAGAATCTTCATCTGCATTAGGATTAGGTTTTAGATGTGGATTTTTGGGATTATTGCATCTTGAAATTGTAACAGAAAGACTCGAAAGAGAATTTGAAATAAATTTGCTAACAACTACACCTGGAGTAGTTTACAAAGTTTATTTAAACGATGGTAAGATTTTAGAATTACAAAACCCATCAAATTTGCCAGATCCAAATTTTATTAAATTTATCGAAGAACCTTGGATTAAGGCAACAATTATTACACCGGACCAATATCTTGGATCAATTATGAAAATCTGCCAAGATAAAAGAGGAGTTCAAACAAATTTAAGCTATTCAGGAAATAGAGCGGTTATTAATTATGAAATACCATTGAATGAGGTTGTTTTTGATTTTAATGATAGGCTAAAATCAATGACAAGTGGCTATGCAAGTTTTGACTATGAAATTATAGGACATAAGGAGGGTGATTTAGTTAAACTAGGAATATTAGTTAATTCCGAACCAGTAGATGCTTTAGCAATGATGGTACATAAAAACTTCGCCCAATCCATTGGTAGAGAAGTATGTGAAAAACTTAAAGATTTAATACCAAGGCATAATTTTATGATACCCATACAAGCTGCGATTGGAGGAAAAATTATAGCTAGAGAGACAATCAAGGGGTATAAAAAAGATGTTTTGACCAAAATACACGGCGGTGGAGCTTTGGATAGAAAAAGAAAGTTATTAGAAAAACAAAAAAAAGGCAAAGCAAGAGCAAAGCAATTTGGTAAAGTAGAGATTCCACAAGAAGCGTTTATTGGGGTTTTAAAGATAAATAAAAACTAGGATGAAAAAAATAAATTGGGGTATTGTTGGTTTAGGAAATATTGCCAATACATTTGCAAATGCTTTTAATAGTGTTACAAATTCTAAACTGCTTGCAGTTTCAAGTAAAAATTTAAATAATATAAAAACATTTAAAGAAAGATTTCAAATTCCAAATAAATACTGTTTTCAAAATTACGAGGAATTAATTAGTTGTGAAGATATAGATATAATTTATATTGCCCTTCCACATAATCTTCATTTTAAATGGATTATTAAGTGTATAGAACATAATAAAAATATTTTAGTTGAAAAGCCTGCAACTGTTGATCTTAATGAGATGAAAATAGTGAATGAGAAATTAAAAAATTCTAACTTATTTTTTGCTGAGGCCTTTATGTATTTATATCATCCTCAATCACTATCAATAGTTGATATAATAAAAAAAAATAAAATAGGAGAACTACAAAGCATGGAATCAAATTTTGGTTTTAATGCTATTGAGAAGAAATTTTTAGGTTTTAAATGGTATAAAATAAATAAAAAAAAAAGATTGTTTAATAAAAAACTGGGAGGAGGAAGTATACTTGATATTGGCTGTTATCCATGCTCATTAAGTTTTATTATTGCTAAATTAAAATCAAAAATAGATATAGATAAATTGGAGATTAAAAATATAAAAAAAGATTTTGGTTCAATTGATGTTGATCTAGAAGCATATGCAGAGCTACATTTTGATAACAATTTTATTTCTAAAATAAAATCTTCTTTTAAAGAAAATTTAGGACAATCTACAAAAATAATTGGAACTATGGGTGAAATATTTATAGAAAATTCATGGTCATGCAATCCATCGAGAATAACAATTAACGGAAATAATTATGACAATTTTGATGATAGTTCAAAAAATGTATATTCTTTTCAGATTCAAAAAATTAGTGAATGTTTATTAAAAAAAGAAAATAAACCTATTTATCCAGCAATGAATAGATATGATTCAGAAGAAAATATGAAAATATTAAGCAAATGGATTAAAAATTAAGAATGGTAAAAATTATTGATTGTGTAACTTTTTTTCAAGAAAATTTTATATTTGATTTAAGATATAATATTATCAAAGACTATGTTGACTTAATGGTGGTATGTGAGTCAAGATATGATCATAAGGGAAATAAAAAAAATTTAAATTTTAAATTAAGAAACAGTTATAATAAAGACAAAATCAAATACTTACTGATGGACAAACCATTTCCCAAAAATAACAATCCTTGGCAAAATCAAGCTATACAAAGAGATTATTTATTAAAAAATTTAGATTTTTTAGATAATGAAGATTATATTTTTTTTTCAGATCCTGATGAAATACCAAATCCTAATTTTTTAAAAAATTTTGTATTAAAAAAAAAATATGGAATTTTTATGCAAAAATGTTTTAATTATAAATTTAATTTGTATAATAAATATGAAAGTCCCTGGGAAGGAACTAGAGTTTGTAAAAAAAAAAATTTAAAATCAATAGATTATATGCGTATGAAAATTAAAACTAAAAATTTAAGCTATCCTTTTTGGCGTGTCGACAAAGAGAAAAGCATTGAAGTATTTGAGAATTCAGGATGGCATTTTCATAATATTTTGTCAGCAGAAGAAATCTCAATTAAATTAAAAAGTTTCGCACATACAGAATTTAGTGGTAAAGTTTTTTCATCACCGGATACAATTAATAAAAAAATTAATCAAAGAGTGGACCTTTATAACAGAGGTCATAAATATGAAAAAAAAGAATTATCAGAAGAATTTCCAGAATATTTAAAAAAAAATAAAGAAAAATATAAGAAATTTTTAATTTGATTTTATTCAGGAGAGATGGCCGAGTGGTTTAAGGCGCACGCTTGGAAAGTGTGTGTACCCTTACAGGTACCGTGGGTTCGAATCCCACTCTCTCCGCCAAATTAGCGCCTAAAAATTAGCTTTTTTATCAATTATTTGTAAAATAGAAAAAATATTATTATATCGGTCCAATTATTAAGACATATCAAGCTTAATTTGATGATGTTAAAAATGTCGATTTTATTATTCATTCTTAAAATGATATAATTAATTTTTCCAAAAAAAATAAAAAATGAAAAAAATAAACGAAAATTCTTATAAAGCAGACTCCATAAAAGTTCTTAAAGGTCTTGAGGCAGTTAGAAAAAGACCCGGAATGTATATTGGAGATACGGATGATGGAACTGGATTACATCATATGGTCTATGAAGTGGTAGATAATTCAATTGATGAAGCTTTAGCAGGTTATTGTAAAAAAATTGAAATTTTTTTAAATAATAATGGATCAGTTACCGTAACTGATGATGGTAGAGGTATTCCTGTTGATATCCATAAAGGAGAAAATAAATCTGCTGCAGAGGTAATCATGACTCAATTACATTCTGGTGGTAAATTTGATCATGACTCTTATAAAGTTTCTGGCGGATTACATGGTGTAGGAGTTTCAGTAGTAAATGCTTTGTCAGAAAAATTAGAACTTGAAATACATCGAGATGGTAAAAAATATTTTGTAGAATTTAACAATGGAAAATCTAAGTCTCCTTTAAAAATTTCAGGCAAATCTAAAGAAACTGGAACAAAAATTACATTTATTCCTTCTAAAGAAATATTCTCATCAATAAAATTTAGTTCACATATAATTGAAAAAAGAATGAGAGAGTTAGCTTTTTTAAACAAGGGTTTGAAAATATCTGTAGATGATCAAGCTCATAAAAAACATAAAAAAACAGAATTTAAATATGATGGGGGAATAGTTGAATTTGTTGAGTATTTGGACGAAAAGAGAGAAAAATTGAAAAATAAAAATGGAAATGATTTATTTAAAAAACCTATTTACATACACGGAATAAAAGAAAAAGTAGAATTAGAATGTTCCTTAAAATGGAATGCTAGTTATAGTGAAGATGTCATGCCATTTACTAACAATATATATCAAAAAGATGGCGGAACGCATTTATTAGGTTTTAGAAGCGCTCTTACAAGAGTAGTTAACAAATATGCTAATGAAAATAATTTATTAAAGAAAAATAAATTATCTATATCTGGAGATGATATAAAAGAAGGGTTAACTTGTATAATATCTATTAAAATTCCTGATCCAAAATTTTCTTCTCAAACAAAAGACAAACTTGTTTCATCAGAAGTAAGAAATATAGTTGAAAGTATACTTAATGAAAAAATTTCTATATGGTTTGATCAAAATCCTTCTGTAGCAAAAACAGTACTAAGTAAAATTATTCAAGCAGCTTTAGCAAGAGATGTTGCAAGAAAAGCTAGAGAAAATGTAAGAAGAAAAGGAGCGCTAGAATTAACGGGCTTACCAGGTAAACTTGCAGATTGCCAAATATCAAAACAAGAAGGTACAGAATTGTTTATAGTCGAAGGAGACTCCGCGGGCGGATCTGCTAAACAGGCTAGAAATAGAGAAAACCAAGCTGTTTTACCACTTAGAGGAAAAATTTTGAACACTTATGTAGAGGAGGATACAAAAAAAAATAATTCTAATGGAAATAATTATAGAACTAAAACCCTTTCTAAAATGATTTCATCAAACGAAATAGTTACTTTAATAAATGCAATTGGGCTGGATCCAAAATCAGATGAAATAGAAACTAAGGATGTGAGATACGGAAAAATAATTATTATGACCGATGCTGATGTTGATGGTTCACACATACGTGCACTATTATTGACTTTTTTTAATAACATTCCTTTTAATAAGCTTATTAAAGAGGGATATATATATTTAGCACAACCTCCTTTGTTTAAAATTAATAAAGGAACAAAGGGAATTTACATTAAAGATGAAAAAGAATTAGAAAAATATGTTCAAAAAAATTCAAAAATATTATCCAATTTTAAGAAAGGTACCAAAGAGTATGAAAAATACTTTGAAGAGGAAAAATCAAAGTTTAATATTCAGAGATTTAAAGGATTAGGAGAAATGAATCCAGAAGAATTATGGAGCACAACTTTAAATCCTGAAACAAGAAACTTGCTAAAAGTGGAATATTCAAAGAATATTAAAAAAGATCAAGACATTATTCATACATTAATGGGCAACGATGTTGCATCAAGAAAAAATTTTATCGTTTCTAATGCAATTAATGTTTCTAACCTTGATGTTTAAAAATGAAGTTTTCAAAAACTTCAAACCTTTATTTTTTAAATAAATCAACCTATATAAATTTAAGATGGATTGCATATATAGGACAATTAATTACAATTTTAACTGTCCAGTTTTTATTAAATTTTAAATTTAATTATACTTTATGTATTTTTATAGTTTTTTTAAGTTTATTAACAAATTTTTATTTAAAATTTAAAATTAAAAAAAATCAATTAAATAATTTATCTTCAACAATATACCTAGCTTTTGATATAATTCAGCTTGGAATTTTATTTTTTTTGACAGGCGGTATTACTAATCCATTTATTTTTTTAATTATAATTCCAGCTGTATTTTCTTCTCAGTATTTACATTTATATAGTTCTGCAATTTTAGTTGTACTTATAATTTTAATTTTATGTTTGCTCACTTTTTTTTATCACGATTTGCCACATCCTATTTATGATAAATTGCATTTTCATACTCCAGGATATTATATTTATTCTATTCCTTTAAGCATTTTCATAGGATTATTATTTTTAGTTTATTTTGGTTTTAAATTTGGCGAGGAAAACAGAATAAGACAGAGAGCATACGATAAAATTCAAGAAATAATGGCCAAAGAAAATGAACTAATTTCTTTAGGCGGCCAGGCTGCAGCTGCGGCTCACTCACTTGGCACTCCTTTGTCTACAATTATGTTGACTGCAAAAGAACTTAAAAAAGATTTGATAACAGACACAAAATTTAAAAAAGATCTAGATTTACTTATAAGCCAAAGCAATAGATGTGCTGAAATTTTAAAGAAATTAACAATAAAACCAAATATTAACGATAATTTCCTAAATTCCAATTTAGAACTTAATGACTACTTAAAAGAAATAATTCGATCTTACACAGAAATAAGCAAAAAAAAAATTACATTGAATATTGATGATCATAGAAATCCAATAAAAAGTTCAAAATCACCAGAGATCATATATGGTTTAAGAAATTTTATTGGTAATGCAAATAAGTTTAGTAGAAATGAGATAAAAATTTTTTTGATCAGTGATATAAAAAATACAAAAATAATAATAAAAGATGATGGTCCAGGCTTTCCTAAAGATCTAATTGAAAAAAATAAACTTGGTGAACCTTATATAAGAAGTGCTGACGAAAACAATATAAATAAATATGGATTAGGTTTAGGAACCTTTATAGGTAAAACTCTTTTAGAGAAAAATTATGCAAATATATTTTTTAAAAATTCAGAAAATTCTACTGGTGCAGAGGTAATAATAAAATGGAGAAACAATGATTTATCAAAAATTTAATTAAGCTTTTTGTTATTATCAAATAAACCACTTAATTGACCAATCATTACATCACCAAGTTCTTGCACATCTGAAATTTTTATAGCTTTTTTATAATACCTAGAAACATCATGACCTATACCAATTGCCAGTATTTCTATATTAGTTTTATTTTCAATATATTTTACTATTTTTTTTAGATGCTTTTCTAAAAAATCTCCTGAATTAACTGAAAGTGTAGAGTCGTCAACTGGCGCGCCATCTGAAATAACCATCAATATTTTTCTTTCTTCTTTTCTTTTAACTAATCTATTATAAGCCCACAAAATTGCTTCACCATCGATATTTTCTTTCAATATGCCTTCCTTCAACATTAATCCTATATTATTTTTTGCTTGTCTCCAGTGAATGTCGCCTCCTTTATAAATTATGTGCCTCAAGTCATTTAATCTTCCTGGATTTTTAACTTTCCCATTTTTATTCCAGTTTTCCCTACTCTGGCCACCTTTCCAGTTTTTTGTTGTAAAACCCAAAATTTCAACTTTTACAGAACATCTTTCAAGCGTTCTAGATAAAATATCTGCACATATGGCTGCGATAGTTATAGGACGTCCTCTCATAGATCCTGAATTATCAATTAGCAAACTAACTATTGTATCTTTAAATTCTAAATCTTTTTCCCTTTTAAAAGAAAGAGAATTATATGGATCTATAATTATTCTTGGAAGTTTTGAACTATCAAGCAATCCTTCTTCTAAATCAAATTCCCAGGACCTATTTTGTTTTGCTAAAAGTTGTCTTTGAAGTTTATTTGCAAGTTTTGTAACTACATTTTGAAAATTAGTTAACTGTTGGTCCAAGTTTTTTCTAAGCTTTTGAATTTCTTTTGGATTTTCTAGATTTTCCGCTTTTATTATTTCATCATATTCATTTGTAAAAATTTTATAATCTTTTTCACCAGTTGTTGTATTTAGTTTTTGAATTATTTTTTCTGAACTTTCTTTGCTGGAGTCAGTGTCTACTAGTTTTTCGTCAATACTAAAATCATTTAAATCATATTCTGAGTCAAAACTTCCTTGATCATCTTCTGCCTTACTTGACTGTTCTTTTCCTTCAGACTGGCTATCATCATTCTGATTTTCAGAATTTTCTTGATCATTTTCTTGATCTTGCTCATTTTTTTCTTCATTTTCATCATTGAATATTTCCATATTATCAATTAATTCTGAAAATTTTGAATTGTATAACTCCTGATTTTCTAAATTTTGATTTAAAAATGTTAAATATTTCGCAAATGAATTATTAAAATCAGCTTCCCAAAAACTTAATATTTTTTTAGATAATGGGTTTAATTCAATTTTAAAAAAATTTTTAAGCATGTAAAGTTCAAATGCTTCACCTATGTTGGTATCATCTTTTGATTTAATTTGATCTTTTCTTTTTAATTTCAATTGAAACAAATAATTATCATTAAGATTTTTTGAAATACCTTTCAACATTTTTGAACCAAGCAATTCGTATCTTATTTTTTCTGATATATCATATAGTGATTTTGCTGAATTTTTTTGAGGTTTATTATTTTCGTAAATTTCTTTATTACAAAATTTTCTTTTCAAAGCTTCAGAGTCACCTGCAGCTCTTAATTTAACAAAATCATGTTTCACATTTAGATTATCTAATTCAAAAAAATTAAAATTTTTTGAACTAAGATTATCTTTTACTTTTACGTCTTTTTTATATTCGTCTGATATAACTTTAATTGTAGATATTAATGCTTGTTTAAATTGTTCTTTAATTATATCGTCTTTTTTCATTTACATCTGAACGTTTATCATTGACTCTGGTAATTCTTCACCAAAGCATCTTTGATAATATTCAGCTATTGTGCTTTTTTCAATTTCATCGCATTTATTTAAAAATGTTACTCTAAATGCATAACCAGTATCTTTAAATATTTCTGAATTTTCTGCCCAATGTAAAACAGTTCTTGGACTCATTACTGTAGAAATATCCCCTGCTATAAAACCTTTTCTTGTTAATGAAGCAACTTTAATCATATTTGAAACTTTTTCTTTACCTTTTGAATTATTTAAATTTTTATTTTTTGCTAAAACAACTTCCATTTCTTTTTCTAATGTTAAATAGTTAAGAGTTGTAACAATGTTCCATCTATCCATTTGTGCCTGATTAATTTGTTGAGTTCCAGTATACAAACCTGTTGTATCGCCTAATCCAATTGTGTTAGCTGTAGCAAATAATCTAAAATAATCATTTTGTTTAACAACTTTATTTTTGTCTATTAGAGTAAAAGAACCATCACTTTCTAATATTCTTTGTAATACAAACAATACATCAGGACGCCCAGCATCATATTCATCAAAAACTAAAGCAACTGGATTTTGAAATGCCCATGGCAGCAATCCTTCAACAAATTGAGTAATTTGTTTTCCATCTTTAACTACAATTGCATCTTTTCCTATTAAATCAATTCTACTTATATGAGAGTCTAAATTAATTCTTAAACAAGGCCAATTTAATCTAGCGGCTACTTGAGTAATATGTGTACTTTTACCAGTTCCGTGATAGCCGTGAACAATAACTTTTTTGTTATAATTAAACCCACTTAAAATTGCCAAAGTTGTATCTCGATCAAATTTATAATCTTTGTCAATTTCTGGAACAAACTCACTTTTTTTTGAAAAAGCGTCTACTTCCATTTCACTATCAATTCCAAAAGATTGCTTAACTGATATTTTAATATCTGGTTTAATATTTAAATTAGGTGTCAATTTTTCCTTTATACGTATTTTTTAATTGATTATATGCCAATGTAATAACTTTCAATTTTTCTTCAAATTTTTTACTTCCCGAGTTCATATCAGGGTGATATTTTTTTACAAGTTTTTTAAATTTAATTTTTATTTTTTCCCATTTATCGCCTACAGATATGTTTAAAATGCTAAAAGCTTTAATGTCATTACTTGTAAATTTAATATTTTTTTGGTCTGAAAATTTCGCAAAATATTGTGAATTTTTTTTTTCATCTTTTAGAGTATTTTGCCATAGAATATTAAAAAAATTATCAGAAGAAGCAAAATTTTGTGTAGATTTGTGCCAAGTCATATCAGATTTTATAAAATTATATATTTCTTTATCTGTCATTCCTGAAAAATAATCCCATTTTTTATTAAACTCCTTTATATGATCAATACAAAGTAATCTGTATTTTTTACTGTTATCTTTTTCAATTGGAGCTTTAAATTCACCATATTTATAGCAGTTATTCCAATCGCATAAATTTTTCATATAATATATCTTAATATTTTTTATGGATATAAATCAATTAATTAATGAAGTTAAAAAAAAAATAGAAAATAATATTAAAGTTATAGAATTAGAAATTTTAGATAAAAGTTTTTTACATAAAAAACATAAAAATTTTAATAGGCATAAATTTCATATTAAGATAGAAATTAAATCGGATGAATTAAATAAATTGTCAAAAATAGAAGCTACGAGAAAATTACACTCAATACTTGAAAATGAAATAAAAAACAATATTCATTCACTAGAAATTTTATTTATTTAATTGATCGTTAAAAAATTTCTTTAAAGATTTTTTATTAATTTTATAGTAAATAGTTTTACCTATATTGGACAGCAAAACTAAGTTAATATATCTATCAGTATTTTTTTTATCATTTTTCATAAAATAAACTATTTTATTTATGTCTTTATTTTTAAAATATTTTTTAATGTCATTAGGCAAAGATAATTTTTTAAAATGATTAGTAATATTTTCATAATTTTTTTTACTGAGAATGTTTAACTTGTTGCTTAATTTAATAGCGCTAATTATTCCTAATAATACAGCTTCTCCATGGTTTAATTTTTTTGAAAAATTTAAAGTAGACTCATATGCATGACCAAAAGTATGGCCAAAGTTTAATATTTTTCTAATATTTTTTTCAGCTGTATCCTTCTGAACTATTTTTTTTTTAATTAAACAACTTTTGTAAATTAAAATTAGAATTTTTTGAGAATTTAATTCCAAAATTTTTTTTTGATTGTTGACTAAATAATTATAAAAATTTTTACTTTGTATTAATGCATGTTTTAATATTTCTGCATAACCGCAAATTATTTCACGTTTGTTGATACTATTTAATGTTTCTATATCTGAGATAACTATAGAAGGTTGATAAAATGTTCCAATTAAATTTTTACCAAATTTTGTATTAAAACCGGTTTTACCACCAATTGATGAGTCTACTTGTGCTAATAAAGTTGTAGGTATATTTACAAATTTTATTCCTCTTTTAAATATACTTGCTGCAAATCCACTTAAGTCACCAGCAATACCTCCACCTAAACATATAATAGTATCATTTCTATTAAAGTTATTTTTTTGCAAAACTTCTAAAATTTTTTGTATGGAATCGTAGTTTTTATTTTTTTCATTAAATCGAATTGAAAGAATGTATTTTTTTTTAAAATATTTTGATCTAAATATTTTTTTATATTTTTTTGGAACGTTGCTATCAATTATAATCAAGAATTTGCTTGAGGTTATATTATTTTTTTTAAGAAAAAATTCTATTTTGTTTAAAATTTTATTTCCTATATAAATATTGTATGATCCAATGTTTGTATTTACATTAATTTTTTTCATTTTATATACTTTTTAATTATATAATTTACTATTTCAATTTTTTTTAAATTATCACAATCTATTTTAATTTGTGCTTTTGAATAAATTTTATTCCTTTCTTCAATCAGTTTATTAATTTCATTTTCATTTAAGGACAAAATAATTGGTCTTTTTTTACTATTTTTAATTCTTTTAATCAAAGTTTTTGCATCCCAATTTAGCCATATAGATAAACTATTTTTAAGTACTTTTTTTCTTATTTCTTCATCTAAAAATGCACCACCTCCAAGAGCAATTATTGCATTTTCATGATTAATGTATTTTAGTGTTATTTCTCTTTCTAGCTTTCTAAAATAATTTTCACCATATTTTTCAAATATATTTGCTATACTCAAATTTTTTTCTAATTCTATTTTTTTATCTATATCAACAAAATTGTAATTAGTTTTTTTTGATAAAAATTTACCAATTGTTGATTTTCCAGAACCCATCATACCTAGTAAAACTAGGTTTTTATTTGTTTTCATATTATAATTATTTGAAAAAACACAAATTTGTCTTATTTTGAAACTAGTTAAAGTTATATGCAATTCTATAAAAAAACAAGCCAAGTTAAAGCAAACTTATTTAGTATAACTATAAAAATACTAGTTGTTCTTTTAATTTTGATATTTGGAATATTTTTGCTAAATAAAATCAATTTTCCATCTCCAAACCAAAAAATAGAAAAAATAATACCTAATGAAAAACTTAAAGTTGTTAAATAACAAATTTATTATAACAATTTTTACAATATGTATTTTGATTTCAGCAAAGCTTTATGCTGAAGAAGCAAAAGATATATGGAGCTTAAATAATGAAGGAAAAAATCAAATAAAAAAAGATGAAAACAATATTGATTCAAGTGAAATTAATGTTTTAGATGAAAAAAAAAATATTGGTGAGATAGTTTCATATAAAATTTCTGAGGATCATAATATTGATTCAAAAAAATTAGAAATATTGGGTTTATATGATCCTGGTGAAAATAACTTTAAACTCAATATGTGGGTAAATTCGGACGGTGAAAAAATTGATAATTTAATAAAAAAATTAAATAAATTAAATCTTTCACAAGATGCTAAAGAAATATACAACAAAGTAATTTTAACAAATTCGTTAGCTCCTAAAGTTAACATTTCAGCAAACCAGTTTAACAATTACAAAATTAATTGGTTAATTAAAAATAAAGACCTTAATTTAATAAAAGAATTTGTAATAAAAAACAATTTTTCAAATATCAATGATAATCTTATTACGTTTTATCTTGATCATTATTTGTCACTTGCTGATTTACAAAAAGCATGTGAAATTTTTAAAATTTTAGATTATCCATTAACTGATAAATATTTATTAAAATATAAAATATATTGTTTATTTAACAAAGATGAGCAAGATCAAGCTCAACTCAATTTAGATTTGTTAAAGGAAGAAGGATTTAAAGATAAATTTTTTGAAGATCGATTATTGTTTTTGATGGGGTATAATGAACAAATTGATAATGAAGTATCTGATAAAAATTTATTAGATTTTCATTTATCACATAGAACAAATAATGATGGATTTGAATATGAACCTTCAGATAAGACTGCAGATTTAATTTGGAAATATTTAGCTTCCTCAAATTTATTAATTGATACAAGTCAAGTTGATTTAGAAAATAGTGAAAAAATTCTTTCTATAGAAAAAGCTACACACTCCGGAAATTATGAAGAAGAAGATTTATTTAATTTATACAAAAGATTTAAATTTAGCATTGATCAATTAATAACAGTAGAAGATTCATATAAGTTACTTTCCGAATATGAAAGAAGAGCTCTTTTATATCAAGGCATTATAATTCATAGTAGTGCAGAAAGAAAAATTCAATTGATAAAAATTTTACTTGATGAATTTAAAAAAAGTAAAATTGATAATGCGTTTAATAAACATTTGGTAAAAATTTTAAAAGAAATAAATATAGATGAGGTTCCATCTAATCATATTAGTTTTTATGATGAGAAATTAGAGTCTGCAATTAAGACAGAAAAAAATATCAAATTTAATAATAAAATATTACATCAATCAAAATTATTAAATTATTTTTTTAAAGAAATTAAGAAAGAAAAAGTAGAAAAAGAATTAGAAAATATATTAAAAAAGTTAGTGAAGGATAAAAATTACTATTTTACTACTAAAGACTTTATTTTAATAGAGTCTTTAATAAATGATGGAATTAAAGTTCCTGAAAAATATATTTCTTTGTTAGAATTATACACATCTAATATCCCGACTGATATCCAAGTAATGTTAAATGATGATGAGTCTGGTATGATTTTATTAAGATTGGTAGAAATTATAGGTGAAGATAATTTTAAAGATTTGGGTTCAGAAACTCAATATTTTATTATTGCTACATTAAATAAATTGAATTCAAATAAACTTAGAAATGAGCTAATTTTAAAGATACTTCCTTTTAAAGTTTAAAATTATATAATAATAGATATTTATTATGACATTAAGAAAAATTCTTATAGAACCAGATCCAGTATTGAGACAGATATCCAAACCTGTAATTCAAGTAGGTGACAAAGAAAGAAAAATTATGGATGATATGCTAGAGACAATGTATAAAGCTAATGGGATAGGACTGGCAGCCATTCAAATAGGAATACCAAAAAGAATAATTGTTATAGATATTTCCAAAAAAGAAGAAAAAAAAAATCCTATATATTTTGTTAATCCAGTTATAAAAAATAAAAAAAAAGAATTATTAACTTATGAAGAGGGATGCTTGTCAGTTCCTAATCAATTTGCAGAGATAGACAGACCAATTGAATGTGAAGTAGAGTATTTGGATTATAATAATAAAAAAAAAAATTCGAAATTTAGTGGACTTTTAGCAACGTGCATTCAGCATGAAATGGATCATCTTGAAGGTATTTTGTTTATAGATTATTTATCTAAATTAAAAAAAACAATGATAATTAAAAAACTTTCTAAGCAAAAAGATAAAGTCGATAGAATAGTTGTTTAGTAATGTTAAAGAACATTGTTTTCATGGGTACATCAAATTTTGCTGTACCAATACTTAAGTCTCTTTATCAAAATGGATATTCAGTTTCATGTGTATATACACAGCCACCTAAAAAATCTAATAGAGGACAAAGGTTAAATAAATCACCAATAAATTTAATTTCAGAAACATTAAATTTAAAAGTAAGGACTCCTGAGAGATTAAAAAATAATATTGAAGAAGAAAAATTTCTCAAGAAAATAAAACCAGATTTGAGTATTGTGGTTTCATACGGGCAGTTGATTCCAAAAAATTTATTAGAAATTCCTAAATATGGTTTTTTAAATGTACATGCATCTTTATTGCCAAAATGGAGAGGTGCAGCTCCTATTCAAAGAGCAATTATGAACTTAGAAAATAAGACAGGAATAACTCTTATGAAATTAAATGAAAATCTTGATGAGGGTCCTATAATAAGCAAATACGATTTTAAAATTTCTAAAAATATGAATGCACAAGAATTGTCAGAAAATTTAGCAACACTTGCATCACAAAAAATAATTGATGATTTAGATAGTATTTTTGAAGAAAATATAGAACTTACAAATCAAGATAATTCAAAAGCTACTTACGCAAAAAAAATTGATAAATCTGAAGGAAAAATTAATTGGAATGAAAATGCTGAAAAAATAATGGGAAAGATAAATGGACTTTATCCTTTTCCTGGAGCATGGTTTTTATTTAATGGCGAAAGGTATAAAATTTTGAAAGCAGAAGTATCAGATGCAAAGGGAGAAAAAGGAATGATGTTTAGTGATAATTTTGAAATAGGTTGTAACAATAAGTCTATAAAAATTCTTTGCATTCAACGTGAAGGAAAAAAAGTTCAAAATATTAAAGAATTTATTCTAGGAACAAAAATAAAAAAAGGCACTTATATAACTTAATGTTTAGGTATCAAATTCTAATAGAATATGATGGAAAAAGATTTGCAGGCTGGCAGATTCAAAAAAAAGGAATTTCTGTACAAGAAGCTATTCAATTTGAATTGTCAAAATTGTTTAAAAATAAAATAGTTATTTATGGTTCTGGCAGAACAGATACAGGTGTTCATGCAATTGAACAATCAGCACATTTTGATAACAAAATTAAAATATTAGATATAAAAAAAAAAATCAAATCTCTTAATTTTTTTTTAAATCCAAGAAAAATATCAATATTGAATATAAAAAAAAAGGATAGCAAATTTCATGCTAGATATTCAGCAAAACAAAGAGTTTATAAGTATATAATTCTAAACAGAATATCTCCTCCATCAATAGATAAAAATAAAGTTTGGCATATAAGAAAAAAATTAAATATTAGATTAATGAAAAAAGGAGCAACAAAATTACTAGGGACACATGATTTTTCTACATTTAGAGCATCAAATTGTTATTCTAAAAGTTCTATTAGAACTATGAAAAAAGTAACAATTAAAAAAAGTAAGGATAAAATTATTTTTCAATTTAAATCACAAAGTTTTTTAAGAAACCAGGTTAGATCAATGGTTGGATGCCTAAAATTATTAGGTGAAGAAAAATGGACTTTAGAAGATTTTAAAAGTGCACTAGAATCAAAAAATAGAAGTAAATGTGCTCCCCCAGCTGTAGCAGAAGGTCTATATTTAGAAAAAGTTATATATTAAATTTTTTTTATTTTTAATCCTCCATCTTGATCCTTCACGTACAATATAACCACAACAATTTTTTGCTGCACACTTACAAGGAAATTGCTTGTAATTTATGTCATAACCAAAACCATAATCGTAGGAAAATTCTTCGTTTTTTTTAATATCTTTTATAGATATAATCCAGAGTTTCAAACCTTTCCCTTCTACTTCACAATTTGGATTACAAGAGTGATTTATTAGTCTAGCTGTATTCCAACTATAATCACCATCAAGATCATATCTACTATTTAAATTAAATAGATATATATCTTTATCGTTATCAAACTTTAAGTTTTTTTCAGTTTCTTTTTTAGTAATTATTTTTCCTTTATATTCAATTATTCTAGTTCCTCTTTTGATATTTTTTGTGGCAAACAAACCTCTTTTATCTATATTTGATTTTTTCTGCTTATAAAGTTTCATAATCTTGGGAGATTTATTATTATATTTTTTTTACTAAGAAAACAAAAATTATAGAAGTTACGAACATTATTAAGCTATATGTTGCCGCAGGTACTACATAAGTTCCACCTCCAAATAAGGTGGTTCCAACAAATATTGCTAAGGTTCCATTTTGCAAACCACATTCTATAGCAATACATTTTTTTTGAGAATTACCCGTACCAAATAATTGTGCAACATAAAAAGCAGCAATCATTATAACAACATTTAGAACTAATGTTATCAATCCAGCATCAGCAAAATACGAAACGATATTATCTTTTTCTGCTAAAATAGCTCCAAGCAAAACAATCATAAATAATACCATAGAAATTTTTTTAGCAATTGGCTCAAATTTTAATGCTAGGTTTGATGCAAATTTTCTAAATAACATTCCAATAATTACAGGAACTGTAACAATTAAAAACATACTAATTGCCATACTAGTTAGTGAAATATTTTGAGTTATATTATCTAAACCTAATAGACTTAATGAAGTTACTATAATAAATGGCACTGTTACAACGCACAACAAACTAATTATTGCTGTAAGTGATACCGAAAGAGCAACATCTCCTTTTGCAAATGATGTTAGTATGTTTGAAGTAACTCCACCAGGTGCAGCAGCAATAATCATTACACCTATTGCTAGCTCTGGTGATATTGGCCAAATAGAAATTAAGATAAAAGCAATTACTGGAAGTAAAATAATTTGACCAATTGCACCAACAAAAAAATCTTTTGGTTGTTTGATAACCCTTAAAAAATCTAACCCAGTAAGTCCCAAACCAAGTGCAAACATAATGAATGCCAAAGCTAAAGGTAAAAATATATCAGTTACTATGCTCATTTAATTATTAATATACTACTATTTATTATATTCTAAAAGTGCATTAACATGTTCATTTGCACTTTCGGCTAAGGCCCCAAGGTCATAACCACCTTCTAAAATAGAAACAACTTTGCCATTACAAAAATTCTTTGTTGTTTCCAAAGCTCTTCTGGTTATTTCATAATAGTCTTTAGACTCTAAATTTAACTGGCATAATGGATCAAGACGATGTGCATCATATCCTGCTGACATCAATATAAACTCAGGCCTAAATTCTTTTAATCTTTTAAGCATATGTTCGTAAGCATCAAAATACTCTCTAGAGTTTGTGCCTGCAGGCAATGGAATATTAAGAGCATTATTATGATCACCTTTTTCATTCTCAGCTCCACCACCTGGATAATATGGATATTGGTGTAAACTAGAGAAAAAAATATTCTTATTCGATTTAAGAATATCATAAGTTCCATTTCCAAAGTGACAGTCCCAATCTAAAACTGCAACTCTTTTATATTTATATTTAGAAATTAAATAGTTTGCAGCCACACTAATATTATTTATTACACAAAAACCCATGGCTTTACTTTTTTCTGCGTGGTGTCCAGGCGGCCGGGTTACGCAGTGTGCAGCATTAAACTCCTTATTTTCAACTCCATCAATTGCACTTATTATTGAACCAACTGCATCAAAAGTTGCATCTTTACTTCCAGGCGAAACAACTGTGTCACCATCCAAAAAGGTTAATCCCTCCTTTGGAAAGGCAGTTTCAATAGTATCTATATAACTGGATGAATGAGTTTGCTTTATAATATCTTTGTTAAAGTCAGTTGGACTTTTCCAAATTAATTTTTTATTTTTTTTTAATGTTTCAACTATTGATACAACTCTAAAAATACTCTCAGGATGTCCAGATCCAGTATTATGATTTAACGAAGAGCCTGATGTAACAATAGCTGTTTTCATTTAAAAATAATTTTCTAAAATATTATAATATATTTTAGTCAATTTTTTCAAATCTGAAATTGATGTTCTTTCGTCAACCATGTGAATACTATTATTTCTTAATCCTAATTCTAGTCTTGGAATTGAGCCTAAAAATCGGCTGTCACTTGTTCCACCTCTACAATTCAACTTTGTTGAATTTCCTGTGATTTTTTTTACAATTTTTTTTACCATGTTAATTTCTTTATTAGGCTTAGTATAAAAAGCTTCACCACTAACTTTATATTCTATTCTAGTTTTACAATTTTCTTTTTTTGCGACTATATTAATTATTTTATTTAACTTTTTCTTTAAAGAAGATGATTTGTGTTTTGAGTTAAATCTTACATTAAATTTTGCACTTGCAGATTGTGGTACTACATTTTCTGACAAGTTTTCTACATCCATCTTTGTAAATTCCAAATTCGATGGAGGCATAAATTTTGTACCTTTGTCTAGAGATATACTTTTTAATCTTGCTATTATTTTAGCTAAAGCTGTACATGGATTGATATATGACCCATAAAATGCTGAATGACCACTTTTTCCATATACGACTATTGTTCCATTCATAGAACCACGCCTTCCAATTCTTATTTCATCACCAATGGATCGATTTGAAGATGGTTCCGCAATAATTGAAAAATCAATTTTTTCACCTCTTCTTTTAAGATATTTAATTACTGCTGGTGTTCCTAAACCAGTTGTTTCTTCATCTGCTGCGATAATAATTGAAATAGATCCTTTAAAATTTTTATTTTTAATAAAATTACTTATTGCACTTATAAAGCAAGCTATCCCACCCTTCATATCTTGGGAGCCCCTGCCGTTTAAATATCCTTTTTTTAAGACACCTTTAAATGGTGGAATTTTCCAATTATTAAGGTTTGCAACCACATCAGTGTGTCCTAAAAAATTTATATGAGGTTTTGAGCTACCTAATTTTGCATACAAATTTAATGCAGGTTTTTTCCTTGTTCCTTTTGATTTAATAATTTTACATCTAAAACCATTTGAGGATAATTTTTTGGATAAAAATTTCATTATTCCTTTATCCTCAGTTTTAATTGTTGGAAATCTTATTAGCTCTTGGGCTAACTTTATCTCTAAGTTTTTCATTAATTTATTCTCTTAATAAGTCGTTTATTGATGTTTTAGATCTTGTTTTTTCATCAACTTGTTTAATAATTACGGCGCAAGACAATGACGGCGCAGAAGGATTGTTTTTATCTGGCAAAGAACCCGGTACAACTACTGAATATGGAGGTATTTTTCCATAAGTTATTTCTCCACTTTTTCTGTTAACAATCTTTGTGGATTGTCCAATATACATTCCCATACTTAAGACAGAGCCTTCTCCTACTATAACTCCTTCAACTACTTCGGACATTGCTCCAAGAAATACATTATCTTCTATAATTGTTGGTAAGGCTTGTGCAGGTTCTAAAACTCCACCTATGCCTGTACCAGCAGAAATGTGACAGTTTTTTCCAATTTGACAACAACTACCAGCTCTTGCAAATGTATCAATCATAGTACCTTCGTCAATATAAGCACCAATGTTCACATAACATGGCATCAAGACAACATTTTTTCCAATGAACGATCCCCTTCTTACTGGAGAATTTGGAACCATTCTAAATCCAGCTTTTTCGTGATCTTGTTTAGTCCATCCAGCTGTTTTGCCCTTTAATAAATGTGCTTTATCATACCAACTACTATATGGACCACTTAAATTTTCCATTGGATAAATTTTAAAACTAAGCATTATGGCTTTTTTTATATGTTGAAGAGTAATCCATTCACCATTTTTTTTTTCTGCAACTCTTACTTTGCCACTATCTAATTCATCAATAATTTGGTTGATTGTATCTTTTAAATTCTTATCTGAATTTTGATTTACTTGATCCTTATTTTCCCAGGCATCATTAATAATTTTTTCAATATTACTCATAATATTATTCCTCTTTTAATAACCTTATTTTTTTTAAAAATAAAGCAAGATTATCAATTTTATATTGAATTAGATGTTTATATTTGTCCATATCATTAATAGGTTGGTCATTGACAAACCAAACTTTTATCATGTCTTTTGCAGTCTCTGAAGATAGATTTTTTGCTATATCTTCTATATAGACAGTTTCTTCATTGGTTGGAATTTGAAATTTTTTACACATTAAATTAAGTGAATCAGGGTTTGGTTTTGGTTTAAAATTAAAATCTACTATATCCATAATTTTACCTTCAAATAAATCCTCAATTCCTATTTTTTTCATACAATTAATTGCATGTTCTTTGCTTCCATTAGTTGCACAATAAGTTTTCACATCTAATTTTAAAAGTTCTTCTCTAAGGTCGATATCTTTTTTAAGGCAATCGTAGTTAATATTGTGCACATATTTAAGAAATTCATAAGGATCAATTAATTTTGGGTAATTCTTCATTAATCCATTTAAGGAAGTATCATACTTATAAAAATATTCTTGTTGAATTTGTTTTGCTTTTGTTTTTTCAATTTCAAGTTTAAGTGAAATAAAATCAGTCATTCGTGAACTTACTTGTCCAAATAAAGTCTTCAAATACCTTGGATGGTAGCAGCAACCATCCATATCTAAAATAATATATTTTATATTTTTGAGATCCATTATTTTCTAATTAGAGTTCCAGAACCTTCATCTGAAAATAGTTCAAACAAAATTGAATGAGTTTTTCTTCCATCTACAATTACAACTCCTGTAACACCATTGTTAACAACATCTATACAAGTATTTATTTTTGGGATCATTCCCCCATTTATTGTACCTTGATCAATCATTTTTTTTGCTTTTTCAGAATTTATTTCTGGAATTAATAATTTATCTTTGTCCAAAACTCCATCAACATCAGTCATCAAAAGAAGTCTTCTTGATTTTAGATTTTTTGCTATAGAGCCAGCGGCTATGTCAGCATTAATATTGTATGTTTTTTCATCTTTTCCTATTCCCATAGGTATGATTACTGGAACTTCATTTTTTTCTAAAATTTTTATTAAAACATCTTTATTTACGTATTTAGGGTTACCTACAAAACCTAATTCCTTATTTTTTGGGTCTACAATAATTAATTTTTTTTTTGCTGCAATTGATTGAGCAATGCAATTTCTTTTTTTTAAATTATTAATTATTTCTAAATTTAATTCTATTAGCGCTTCCTCAACAACTTTTATAGTTTCTTCATTTGTAATTCTTAAACCATTTATAAATTTATTTTGTATATTTTTTTCTTTTAATTTTTTACTTATTAAAACTCCACCACCATGTATTAAACAAATACTAAGATTTAATTTATTTAGGATTGAAACATCTTCAATAAATTGTTCAAATAATTTTTGATTGGTTAAAACAGAACCTCCACATTTTATAACGATTATCTCACCTTTGTACTTATTAATGTATTTTTGAATTTTTTTAATATTTGGACCATCAGCAGGAAGTATTTTTTCTAAATCCATTTTGAAGTATTTATTTATTTAGTTTTTACTGTTGTTCTCTTCATTATGACAACTTGTTGGGCCATTGTAAGTATATTATTAACTGTCCAATAAATTACTAGACCTGAAGGGAAAGGAGCTAGTATTACTGTCAAAAATAAAGGAAAAAACATAAAAATTTTTTGCTGGATAGGATCTGGTGGCGCAGGATTTAATTTTTGCTGAAAGTACATTGTTAGGCCCATTAAGCAAGGCCAAGCTCCAATAACTAAAAAAGACGGAGGATCCCAGGGAATAATTCCAAATAAATTAAAAATGGATGTTGGATCTTTTTCAGATAAATCTTTTATCCAACCAAAAAAAGGTTGATGTCTCATTTCAATTGTAACAAATAACATTTTATAGATTGCAAAGAAAAAAGGTATTTGGATTAATATAGGAAGACAGCCAGACAAAGGATTGACCTTTTCTTTTTTATAAAGCGACATAATTTCTTGTTGTAGTTTCATTTTATCATTTTTGTGAAGTTCTTTTAGTCTTGCCATTTCTGGCTGTAATATTTTCATTTTAGCCATTGATCTAAAAGAATAGTTAGCTAATGGAAAAAAAACCACTCGAACACATATTGTAATTAAAACTATTGCGATACCAAAATTTCCTGTCAGTTTGAAAAAGTAGTCAATTGCAAAAAATAAAGGTTTAACTATAAAATAAAACCAACCCCAATCAATAGCTAGATCGTATTTGCTAATTTTTAATTTTTCAGCATAACCATCAATGACATTCACTTCTTTAGCAGCGACAATGATATTTATTTCATTGGTTATTTTTTCTTTTTTGTTCGCTTCTAATGGTTCAGTTTCAATAAAACTAGCTCTAAACTTATTTTTGTAATCAAAATCTGCTCTAAAACTTTTACTTTTTTCTGGGATTAAACTTGCTAGCCAATATTTGTCAGTAATTCCGAGCCATCCAGAAGTAGCATTGTAAGAGTATTTTTTTTCTTCAATGTCATCGTAATCTTCTTCTACTAGTTGATCTTCAAAAACTCCAAGCATTCCTTCGTGTAAAATATAGAAGTTAGTAACTTCTGGCGCTGTATTTCTAATTATTTGAGCATAAGTATAAAAATCATACTTTTTATCTGTGTTATTAGTTATGCTTTGTTCTACAGTAAAAAGAAACTGTTCATCTAAACTAATCTTTTTTTCAAATTTAATTTCTTGTTGATTAATCCAAAATATTTTTACAGGATTATTGGGCGAAAGTTTTTTATTACCTTCAACTTTCCAATTTGTTTTAGAATTAGGTAAATCGATATTTTTATCATTTGTTACCCAACCAGTTTCAATATAATAACCATTTTTAACTTTTCTAGGATTTAATAAAGTTACTTTTTCTTTACCATTTAAAATTTTAGAATAATTTTTAAAAGTTAAATCATCTATTGTACTTCCAGTTAATGATATTGATCCTAAGAGATTTTTGTTTTCAAAATTTATTCTTTGAACTTCTTGTATTGCATCACTTCTGCTAATTGTAGATATATTATTTTCATTATCCAAACTTGGTGCTTCAGAATTTTTAACTATTTTATCTTTCTCTTTTTCAACTCTTAATTTATTAAGCTCATCTTGGCTTGGTGCAAAAAAGAGGCTATATAGTATTATAACTGCTGCACTTAAGGATATAGCTGCAATTATATTTTTTGTTTCCATTAATTATTTCCTTTTTTTAATTGGATCAAAACCTTCGCCACCACCTAACAATTTAAATGGATGACAAGAGAGAATTCTTTTTGATCCGATAAAAATTCCTTTAAAAAATCCAAATTCTTTTAAAGAATCAATAAAATAATTTGAACAGGTTGGTAAATATCTACAATTATTTCCAATTAACGGAGAAAGTAACAATTGATATAATTTAATTATAATTATTAATAAAAATGTTAAAGGTTTCATAATTTATTTAATTTTATTTAATTCGATAAAAAGTGTTTCTTTTATTTTTCCATATTTTTCTTCTAAAAGACTTTTTTTTGCAATAAATAAATAAGAATAATTGAGATTTATACTAAGGTTTTTTAATGCATCATTCATTATATTTCTTAATCTTCTTTTAATTTTATTTCTTTTGACAGCATTTCCAATTTTTTTCTTTGTTATAAAACTTATATTTAATTTTTTATTACTTTTACCAGGTATATTTTTAAAAAAAATTGTTAAATATTTATTAGAATATTTTTTTCCAGAAAGAAGAGATTTAAAATCTTCATTTTTTGAAAGACTCAAAATCTTATTTTTCATTAAACTGTTAATTTTTTTCTTCCTTTAGCTCTTCTTCTTTTTATTAATTTTCTACCACCTTTAGTTCTCATTTTAGATCTAAATCCATGACGCCTTGACCTCACAATTTTTGATGGTTGATAAGTTCTTTTCATAAATACTTTATTAATTGTTGTTAAAGTTTTGTATATATAGAAAAAATGAAGTGAAAAGTACAGAAAATTTAAATAAATTGTTTTAAATGGAAAAAATAAAAATTGTTTTAGGAATCACATATTTGTGTTTAGTTTTAACATTTTTAATGGTTTTTTTGATGAATTTTTCATTAAATGAAATAACAGACTATGATTTTATTAAAACTAATAGTCAATTTATTTTAAGTTTAAAAAATTCTAATTTATTTATTTCAATTTTATTAACAATATTATTTATTGTTATTTGGGTTTTACTTCTTGGTTTTGGAAGCCCAGTTGCATTACTTAGTGGTTATATTTTTGGAAAATGGCTGGGTACTATTATTGCTACATTTTCTTTAAGCATAGGCGCATTAATGCTTTACTTGATTGCCAGTTTTTTTTTTAAAGATTTTATTAAAAAAAAGTTTTCTTTAAAATATATTTATTTAATAGAAAAATTTAAGAAACAAGAGTTTTTATATTTTTTTATTTACAGATTTGTTGGAGGAATACCTTTTTTTATAGCAAACATTCTACCAACGTTATTTAATATAAAGATTAAAAATTACTTTTTTGGAACTTTTTTTGGTATATTGCCACAGATTTTTATAATGGTTTCTATGGGTTCCGGAATAGAAAAAATTATAAGTAATAATTTAAATAAACCAACATTTTACCAAATACTCAGCTCTCCCAATATTTACTATCCTATAATTTCATTTATTATAATTTTTTTGTTAGCATATTTTACAAAAAAAATTTTTTTTAAAAAATAATGGTGCCCAGAAGCAGGATCGAACTGCTGACCTTTTGCCTACCATGCAAATGCTCTTCCAACTGAGCTATCTGGGCAAAAAAAATACAAGATTAGTGTATAAATTAATAATTTACAAATTATTGCCTTAATTTTTTTTCAAAATGTTTTATAAGTTTGAAGGGTAAATTATGGGTATTCACTACGATTATAAATCTACTAGAGGAATGAAAGCTATGGAGAAGCAAGCTAAAAGAGAAAAAAAGCTTGCTGAAAGAAGAGCGAAAAGAGCAGCGAAATTAAGTCCGGAAGAAAAAAAATCTAAAGTAGATCAAAGAGATACCTCTAAGCCATTAACTCTCGATGATCTTACAAATCCAGAAAAATAATTTAAAATGGATAATAAACATAAAAAAAATAGGCTTGAGATTGCTTTAAAAAAAAATTTAAAAAAAAGAAAAATTTTTCAAAAAAAAATTAAAAAAAATAAAGTTATTAAATGAGTATTCAATCTGATAAATGGATTAAAAAAATGTCTTTGGAACATGGTATGATAGATCCATTTGTGGAAAAACAAGTCTCATCTGGAAAAATATCCTATGGACTGAGTTCTTTTGGTTATGATGTACGAGTAGCAGATGAGTTTAAAATTTTTACTAATGTTAATTCATCAATTGTAGATCCAAAGAATTTTAGTGAATCAAATTTTGTGGATAGAAAAGGATCAGAATGTATAATTCCACCAAATTCTTTTGTTTTAGGAAGGACAATTGAATTTTTTAAAATACCCAGAGATATTTTGTGTATTTGTGTTGGCAAAAGTACTTATGCAAGATGTGGTATTGTGATTAATGTAACTCCAATTGAAAATGAGTTTGAAGGTCACATAACATTAGAATTTTCTAACACAACACCAAATCCTGCTAAAATTTATTCAGGAGAGGGGTGTGCACAATTTTTATTTTTAAAAGGGAATGAACAACCAGAAACAAGTTATAAGTCTAGAGGTGGTAAATACCAAGGTCAAAAAGGTGTAACACTAGCAAAAATTAAATAACCATGGAAAAGTTTGTTATCAAAGGACCTTGCAAGGTCAAAGGAGTGGTTAGTGTTTCAGGTAGCAAAAATGCGGCTTTGCCAATTTTAGCATCAACACTTTTATTTAATAAAACAGTTAAGATTAAAAATTTACCAAAAGTTAAAGATATTGAAACAATGATTAATCTACTTAGATCATTAGGTTCAAAAATATCTTTTTCACAAAATAAACGCATAGTAAAAATTAAAAATTACAAAATTAAAAATTTTTTTGCTTCTTATTCTCATGTCAAAACAATGCGTGCAGGAATATTAGTTCTTGGTCCTTTAATATCAAGGTATGGTTTGGCTACTGTAAGTATGCCAGGAGGCTGTCAGATAGGTGTCAGACCAATAAATTATCATTTATCAGGGTTAAAAAAATTAAAAATGAATTATAAAATTAAAAAAGGATATGTTCATGCAAATGCAAAAAAAATAATAGGTTCAAAAATTAAATTTCCAAAAATTTCTGTTGGAGCAACAGAAAATTTAATAATGGCAGCAACATTAGCTAATGGGAAAACTATTTTAAAAAACTGTGCAATAGAACCTGAGATAAAAGATTTAGTCAATTTTCTTAAATCAGCAGGAGCAAAAATTAAATGGACTGGAAAAAGAACTTTAGAAATTTACGGCGTGAAATCTTTAGATTCAACTAGCTATTCTGTAATGGGAGACAGAATTGAAGCTGGAACGTTTTGTATAGCATCTGCATTAACTCAGGGTAATTTAGAAGTGTGTGGTTTGAAACCAGAAATAATTAATACTGAAATTAACTTGCTAAAAAAAATTGGTGCAGAAATTAAAACTAAAAAAAATAAAATTATAGTCAAAGGTTCAAAAAAAATAAAAAATTTAAAATTGTTAAGTACAAAAGAATATCCAGGTTTTTCTACTGATCTACAAGCGCAGTTTATGGTATTGTTATGTAAAGCAAAAGGGAGATCAATTATTAAAGAAAACATTTTTGAGAACAGGTATTTGCATTGTGCTGAACTAAGAAGGTTAGGCGCTAACATTATAGTTAGGAATAAAAAAGCAATAATTCTAGGAGGAGCTAATTTTGAAGGAGCTGAATTAATGAGCAGTGACTTAAGAGCTTCCGTAGCATTAGTATTGGCGGCAATTGCTGCTAAAGGTAAATCAATTATTCATAGAATTTATCATCTTTCTCGTGGATATGAAAATTTAGATAAAAAATTAAAGAAAATAGGAGTAGATATAAAAAAAATACGTTAATGAGAAATAAATTTTTTAAAAAAATTATAGCTCGTTCTTCTGATGATTTACAATTTATTTCGGCTTATTGTTCTAACTCTAGTGTAAAAATCAATAATATTAAATATTTAAAAAAAAATAAAATTTTTTTAATTTTGCTTGAAAGAGTTAATCAAGATAAAAAAAATCAAAAAATTAGCAGTATATTAAAATTTGAATTTATTGATTCGTCAAAATCAAAAAATATAAATCAAAAAGATGATAAAATATTGCTTAAATTAATAGCAATTAAGCTTTTTAAAGTAAAAAAAAATTATGAAATAACACTGTTATTTTCAAATAATGCAATTATAAATCTCTCCGCAGAAATTATTGAGGCAACATTAGAAGATTTAAAACAGATAAATGATTAAAATATTAAACACAAGCAACAGGAATTATTTATTAAATATAAATAAATTTTTAAATTATAGAAGACTCAAAACCAGATCTAATAACTTTGTTGTAAAAAAAATATTAAATGATGTTAAAAAAAATAAAATTAAGGCATTAATAAAATATGAAAAGAAATATAGTAAAAATTCAAGAATTAGAGTAAATTCTAAAGAAATTACTCAATCTATAAAAAAACTAAGTCCAAAAATTAAATCTTCCTTGGATTTTGCATACAAAAGAATTTTTAATTTTCATATTAAACAAAAAATGAAAAATGTAAGGTATTTTGATAAGTATAAAAATCTATTAGAATACAAAATTATTCCATTAAATTCAGTTGGTATATATGTTCCATCTAATTTACCAAGTTCTTTATTAATGAATGCAATTCCGGCAAAAATTGCAAAGGTTAAAAGAATCGTATTGGCAAACCCAAGAGTTGATGGAAAATTAAATTCTGCAGTTATGTATGTTGCAAGAAAGTTAGGAATAAAAGAAATTTTCTCAATGGGAGGAGCTCAGGCAATAGCAAGTTTAAGTTATATACAAAACGTTGATAAGATTGTAGGTCCAGGTAATAAATTTGTATCCCAAGCCAAACTTTCTTTGTTTGGCGAAATAGGAATAGAGAGCATGATAGCAGGGCCTAGTGAAATTTGCGTAGTTGCAGATCGAAATACAAATATAAATGAAATATCAACGTCATTAATTGGGCAAGCAGAACATGATGAAAACTCACAATGTATTTTACTAACTAAGGACAAATTATTAATTAAAAAAGTAATAAAAAGAATTAATATTATACTAAAAAAAATACCTAGAAAATTCATTGCATCAAAAAGTTTAAGAAAAAATGGTTTAATAATTTACGTTAATGAGGATAAAAAGATTCCGGAAATAATAAATTTAATTTCACCTGAACATTTAGAAATTAATGTTAAAAAACCAAATAAATACTTAAAAAAAATTGTTAATGCGGGAAGTATATGTATTGGAAGATATTCTGCAATGGCAGTGACTGACTATACAGCAGGCACAAACCACGTTCTACCAACTTTAGGATCAGCAAAATTTTCTTCAGGACTTAATGTAAGTGAATTTTATAAAAAAATAAGCCAAATAAGATTATCAAAAAAAGGGATTGAAGTTATTGGTAAGCAAGCTATAAATCTTGCCGAGTATGAAAATTTATATGGCCATGCCGAAAGTATAAAATCGAGAATGAGGAGATAATAATTTTGTCAAAACAAGACTTACTTGAATTTAAAGGAAAGGTTATTGATTTGCTGCCTAATGCTATGTTCCGTGTACAATTGGAGGGTAATAATAAAATTGTTATAGCCCACACAGCAGGAAAATTGAGAAAAAATAGAATTAGAGTCTTGCAAGGAGATAATGTTACTGTTGAAGTAACACCTTATGATTTAACAAAAGGAAGAATTGTTTTTAGGTACTAAATATAAGGCTTTGTAGCTCAGTAGTAGAGCAGTACCCTGAAAAGGTATGTGTCGTTGGTGCGATTCCAACCAAAGCCACCACCAAATAATTAAAAATAATATCTTGAATTAACTTAAAAAATCTATTACTGAGATGCTGCTTAATAGCAAAATAAACAACTAATAAGAAAGAGTAAAAATGAGTCTAAAAGGTAAAGTAAAATGGTTCAACGGTAAAAAAGGATACGGTTTTATCGAAAGAACTGATGGAGAAAAAGATGTATTTGTTCATGCCTCAGCTGTAAGAGAAGCTGGTTTAAGATTTTTAAATGAAGGTGATGAGATTACATTTGAAGTTGAAGATGGAGATAAAGGTCCTTCCGCAGTAAAATTGCAAAAAACCTCTTAATTCTAATTCAAAAATATTTGTATAGGGATGTTAAAAGCTATAAAAAAGCTTTTTACTTCCTATACAATACTATCTTGCATTTATAAAAATAACTGTTATTTAACAAGCGATGATTAAAAAAGTAAAAATACTGACAAACTTACACAGACATCATTTTCATGCTGGCTGCATGCTAGCAATTTAATCATATTATAAATTTAATTTTATCCACATTTAGTATAAAACAGTAAAAGGAGCTGACGTCGTATAACAGTTATTACTCCCGCCTGTGGAGCGGGCTATCTGGGTGCGATTCCCAGCGTCAGTACCAAAAAATGGAAAAAGAAAAAAAATTAATACCTGATTTACCTTCTGGGTTTGAAGATAGATGGAATAAAAAATTAGCTATTAAAAAAAAGTTAATTAACTCTATTGAGGCTAATTTTTTAAAGTATGGTTTTGCACCATTAGAAACCCCATCTTTTGAAAAAAGTATAAATATCGGATCATTTTTGGCAGATGATGAGGCTAATCCTATGTCTGATGTTTTTTCATTTAAAGATGACAATGAACAAATAACATTGAGATATGATTTAAGTAGTCCTCTAAGCAGATTTGTTGCACAAAATTATAGGGATTTAGCTTTTCCATTTAAAAGGTATGCAATTGGAAATGTATGGAGAAATGAAAAAAGTGGAAACGCAAGATATAGAGAGTTTACTCAGGCTGATGTTGATATAATTGGGAACACAAATAAATCACAGTCTGACTCAGAAATTTGCAATGTAATTGTTGGCACACTTTTAAATTGTGGTCTTAAAAAAGATCAATTTAGTGTTTCCATAAGCAATAGAAAAATAGTTCAAGGATTGATTAGGGAACTTAAAATCAGCGATCAAAATCAAGAGCTTAAAGTAATTAGAGCCATAGATAAATTAGAAAGAGTAGGAATAAAAGGTGTTGAAGATTTATTAAAAAAAGAGAGAGTAGATAAATCTGGTGCAGTTACAAAGGGTGCAAATTTATCAAATGATCAAGCATCAGAAATTTTAAATTTTATAAAAATAAAAAATATTCAAGAATTAAAGAAAGTATTGAAAAATTCAGTTTCCGCAGAAGGTATAAGAGAAACTGAAGAGCTTTTAGAAATAGTCAGCCTTGGAAATTTTTCTAATCAAATTAAAACAAATTTTACTATAGTACGAGGACTTGCATATTATGATGGTTTTTGTGTTGAAACAAAAATAAATTTTAAAGTTAAAAACCCAAAAGGAAAAGAAATAGATATTGGAAGTATTGCTTCAGGAGGGAGATATGACAAGTTAATTTCAAGGTTTAAAGGAGCAGATTTTCCAGGGACTGGAATGAGTATTGGAGTTGATAGATTATTATTTGCAATAAACCAAATTAATGAAATTAAAGTTAAAAATAATGAACCAATATTAATCTGCATATTGGAAGAAAAGCTTATGCAAAATTATTATTCAATTTTAAACCTTTTAAGAGATAATGGAATAAATTCAGAATTATATCTTGATTCCTCAAAAAATTTAAAAAAACAATTAACTTATGCAGATAAAAGAGGCTGCCCCATTGCAATTATAATGGGAGAAAACGAAATTAAAGAAAATAAAATCATTTTAAAAAAATTAACTTCTTCTAAAGAGAATGATCAAATAACTGTTTCCAAAGAAAACTTAATTAATGAAATCAAAAAACTTATCTGAAAAAATCCTTAGATTAATAAAATCCAAAGGGTTTAATAACATTGAATTAGATCCAGTATTGGAAACAAAATATATTTTGCAAAGGTCAGGAGAGAATTTTAAAAGATTATTATTTTCATTTTATGATCTAAATGGAAATGAGTTGTGCCTTAGACCAGATCTAACAATTTCTTCTGTCTTAAGATTTGTTCAAAATAAATTAAATAAAAAACAAAAAGTTTTTTATAGTGGCGAAGCATTTAGAAAAACTTATAGAAAACAAGACTCTATAATTAAAAATCAAATTGGTTTTGAAATATTAGGTTCAAAAGATAAACAAAAAGAAGATCGAGAAATTATAGATACATCAATAAAAATTTTAAAGAGTAGTGGTTTTAAAAAAGCAGTTTTAAAAATTGGAAATGTTGAATTATTTAATCTCCTAATTAACAAACTTGATATTCCAAGAAGATGGAAAAATAGATTAAAAAGATATTATTGGAATGAGGTTTATTTCAACGAACTTTTAAAAAGATTAGAAACAAACTTAGATATAGATCCTGTTTTTGTTGAAATTGATAAATCAAGATATTTAAAAATGAGAAAACTTGAAAATTTCAAAGAAGTTGCAGGAAGAAGCTACAAAGAAATATTAGATCGATTTGATATGAAAATAAAAGATCCTAGAAGATCTTCATCAGGCAAAATTAATACAAAAATTATTAAAGAATATTTAAAAATAAAATGTAAATTGCAAAATGCTCCTAACGTATTGAATAATTTTTTTCAAAAATACGGACTTAATATATTTGTTGGAAAAGATTTTTTTCCACTAAACAATATAAATAATAAGAATTTAAGAGTAGAATTTTCTGCATCAAGTGGAAGAGATGTAGAATTTTATAGTTCAATGATTTTTTCAATAGAAGTTAAAAAAGGAAAAAAATTTAAAAATTTTATTTCAGGTGGAAGATACGATGAATTAACTAGCAACTTAGGTTTCAGAAAAGTTTCAGCAGCTGGAGCAGCGGTCAATATGAGCGTTTATGAATAAGAATATTATCAATATAGGGATACCATCAAAGGGTAGATTAAAGAATGATACTCTAAATATCTTTAAGAAAAAGAAATTGAAAATTTATTCTGAAAGAGGAGAAAGAGATTTATTTGGTCATATAAAAAAATCTAATATAAAAATTATATATCTTCACGCAAGAGAATGTATTGAACAATTATCTTTGGGAAATATTGATGTTGGTTTTTCTGGTATAGATCTATTAAAAGAAAGTGAAATAAATATTCAAAATAAAATTAAAGTTATAAAAAAATATGAATTTGGCAAAGCAAACCTTGTTCTTGCGATACCTGATCTTTGGATAGATGTACAAACTTTACTGGATTTAGATGAGGTTGCAGATGAATTTAAAAAAAAGAAAAAAAAACTTTTAAGAGTTGCAACAAAATATCCCAATTTAACTAGACAATTTTTATATTCAAAAGGAGTAACTCAATTTCAACTTGTCAAAAGTTTGGGAAGTACCGAGGTAGCTCCGTTTACAGGTACTGCTGAAATTATATCAGATATAACAAGTACAGGAGCAACATTAAAAGCAAATAATTTAAGAGTTTTAAAAGATGGTGAAATTTTAAAATCACAAGCATGCTTAATGATATCAAAATTATCCTTAAGAAAATCAGGAATTAAAAAGATTATAAACTTGCTTGGTAAATAAATTATCTTAGTATTACATTATCTATGCAAGATTCGTTACTATATATAATTTTAGTCCTAATAGGGATTGTTATTTACCTTTTGGTTACTCAGCGTAAAAATAAAGAAGAGCCAAAAGACAACACTCAAGAACTTAATAATTTAAAAGAAAGTATCAACAATTCATTTAATAGTATGTCTACTTCTTTTAATAGTCTATCAAAAGATGTGACAAGAGACATGACACAAACTTTAACTTCAGTTAATGAAAAAGTTTCTGCTTTTAATACACAAGTTGAAAATTTAAATAAAAGCCAGGAGGGGATTACTAAGATTTTAGCTGGAGTTAAAAAATATGGAACCTTGGCTGAGTTTAGCTTGGCATCTTTATTAAAAGATTTATTGCCAGCTTCTCAATTTATATCAAATGTTAAGATGAAAGAAGATACCTCAGAAAATGTAGAATTTGCTATAAAACTTCAAGGAGATGTTTTAGTTCCAGTAGATAGTCATTTTCCAGTAGAAAGATTTAAAGCAATAGATGATGCTCACCAAGAAGATGATAAAAAAGCAATGGCAGATGCTAGAACAAAATTAGCTAAAGCTTTTAAAGATAAAGCTAAAAGTGTAAATGAAAAATATATTGTTCCACCTAAAACCACAGATTTTGGAATAGTATATGCGCCAACTGAGAGTTTATATAAAGAATTAACTGACTACCAAGATCCTAGTACTAAAGAATTATTAACTCAAGAATTAATGAAAAAGTATAAAATTGTAATTATGGGTCCAAATACTCTTTCAGCTTATCTGCAATCATTACATATGGGCTTTCAATCATTAAAGGTACAAAAGGGTGCAACAGAAATTTACAATCATTTAAAAACAATTAGTACAAGGTTTGCAAAGCATTTTGATAATGTAATTGTACTTCGAAAAAAATTAGAAGAAGCAATGAAAGTTGTAGATACATTTGGCACAGATGCAAGATCAATCACTAGAACTTTAGAAAATATAAAAGATCCCGAGCAAGTTGAAAAAGCTGTTAAAACTGAAAACGTAGAAAAATTTGTCGACCACTCAAAACAACTTAAAAATTAATTTCATTTTCAAATTAAATACATTTATAAGTGACACAATGAAGTGGAATAATAAATTTAATTATCCAAAATCATCAAGATCCATTGAAAATGGTATGAGAAAATATTTATTTAATGATGAAAAATTACCAAGTGTTACCTCTATTTTACAAGCAACCAAATCAGAGGAGGATAAAGCAGCATTAGAAAATTGGAAACAGCGAGTAGGCCACAAAGAAGCTAATAAAATTAAAACTGAGGCATCCAGCAGAGGTACTTCAATGCATTCTTATATAGAGGATTTTTTAAGAGGCAGGATTAATGAGAGTTTTTTTGAAAGCAATGAGCAATATAAAAATATGGCTAAAGAAATAATAAATAAAGGTATCAAAGGAAAATTAGAAGAAATATTTGGAATGGAAACAACACTTCACTATCCAGAAAAATATGCCGGTACAGCAGATCTTGTAGGAGTTTATCAAGGAAAAGAAGCTATTATAGACTTTAAACAAGCAAATAAACCAAAAAAAATTGATTATATTCAAGATTATTTTCTACAATTAGGTGCGTATACTTTAGCACACAATATTGTCTACAAAACAAATATTACTTTAGGAGTAATATTATTATGTACAGTAGACAATTTATTTCAAGATTTTAAAATTGAAGGACCAGAATTACAAATGTACCAAAATTTATTTCTAGGAAGAGTAAAAAAATTTAACGAAATGAATAATTTAAGTTGACTTTCGTTAATAAATTCTTAGAAAAGATAATACTAACTAAGAGCTACTTGTTTAGATGCAAATGGTTTAGTCATAAAAAACAATCTAAACATTCATTAAAACATAGCTTTTAAAAGGATAAATAATATATGAATTTAGCTATTTGGGATATCGAGTCATCAAGCGCTAGCACTGATTTTGGAAGTATAATTGAAATAGGTGGCGTGCTGGTAAATCAAGATTTCAAAGAATTAGATAGATTTAATTTAAGATGTAGATTGCCTGAAGGTGAAATACCTCAAGCAATGGCTCTTATAGTAAACAAAACAACAGTAAAACAACTAACTCAAGTTAATTTGAGTCATTATCAAATGCTTGGAGAAATTGAAAAAATATTCAAAAAATGGAGCCCAGCAATTTTTCTTGGATGGAGCAACATTGGGTTTGACGATGAAATGATTAGAAAAGAGTTTTTTAAAGGAATTAGATATCCTTATATTACTAATGCCTCTCCTAATAAAAGACACGATGGAATTAACATCGCAAGAGCTGCGTATGCTATAGATAAAAATGTTTTACAGACGGAAATTAATGAAAAAAATAATCCTGTGTTTAAATTAGAGTCTTTAAGCCGCATGAATGGATTCGACTCAAGCAACGCTCATTCAGCACTATTTGATGCAACATTGACTATGAAAATACTTGGTTTAATTAAGAAAAAACAAGCAGGTATTTGGGATGCTTTTTTAAAAACAGCAAACAAATTAGATACTGAAACAATTTTTAAAAAAGAAAATATAATAACTTTGAACGAATATTTTTATGGAAAATCTAGATTATATTTATGTGCTCCACTTCACCCAAAACATTGCATTCATCCAATTTATCAATGGGGCCAAGCGGTAGATTTAAGAGTTGATGTTCAACCCTTATTAAAAATGTCTATTAATGAATTAAAAGTAGAAATGAAGAAAACACCAAAGTTTTTAAGAACAATTAGATCCAACAAAGCACCAATTATACTTGAGGCAAAGTATGGAATGAAGGAAGAGCCATATAATGTTATAGATCCTGAATTGATAAAAAAAAGAGCACAATTAATAAGAGATAATGAAAAGTTTTCTCAAAATATTCTAACTGCTTTAAGAGAAATTGCGGAGGAAAAAGAACAATTAAAATCACAAGAAGATATATATGCAGAAGAAAGTATCTACAAAAAGTTTACATCAAATAAAGATACAGCACTCTTTCCATCATGGCACGCCGCTTCTTGGAAAGATAAGTTAAAACTATTAGATAAATTTGATGATGAAAGGCTCGTGGGATTTGGTAAAAAAATTATTTTTCAAGAGTCACCCGAAACTTTGCCAACTGAAATGTTGAAAAGTATTAAAATGCAAATTGCTAAAAGAATACTTAGCGATGAAAAGGAAAAATGGTGGACTTGTAAAGAATTTTACTTTGAGTGCGACAATTTGAGAGAAAAATATACTAATGAAAATGATCATGAAAAATTAAAATTTTTAGATAAATTAAATAGTTATGTAATGGAAATTCAAAAAAAATATGAAAATGTTTAATGTGGATAAATTTTTTTATCTATTGAATATAATTTAATTATTTATATATAGAGATTATGACAATTACAAACGTAACAGATGATAATTTTGAAGAAAAAGTTTTAAATAGCCCAAAGCCATTTCTTTTGAGATTTACTGCTGATTGGTGTGGTCCATGTAAAGCATTAGCTCCCATTGTAGAATCAATTTCAAATGAAATGAATGAAGTTGAATTTGGAGTAATGGATATTGATAAAAATCCAAATGTTCCAATAAGACCTGAATTTTCTGTAAGAGGAATTCCTACTTGTGCGATTATAGTTTCAAAGGAAGTAAAATCTTTAAAAGTAGGCATGACTACTAAGCAAGATTTTGTAAAATGGATTAAGGAAAATATCTAATTTAGATTTAAAACCTCTCCAATTAGATATAACGATCCTGTAAAAATTCCAATTGAATTTTGGTAATTTGAAAGTGATTTAATACTTTCTTCTATATTGTTTGCTAAAGAAATATTTACATTAATTCCATTTAGTTTACTTTTAAACTGTTCTTTTGACAGAGCGCCTTCTTGGTTTGGAATATCTATTAATTGAATAGATTTAACAATATCTTTAAAAGAATTAATAAATTCTTTGTGAGTTTTGTCTTTCATCATGCCCACAATTATATGTACATCTTGATTTTGATTTTTGATCCAATTGGCTATTGCTTTAGATGCACCAATATTGTGGCCGCCGTCAATTATTAATCTATTTTGTCCTATAAGATTTTTTAATTTTCCAGATTTTATTTCTTGTAATCTTCCTTTAAGTTCAATTTTAGTTATACCTTTTTTTACATGATCATCTTTAACGTTAAATAATTTTCTGGATGCTGCTATAGCTGTGCTTAAATTTCCTAATTGATGATCTCCTAAAATATTGGGTTCAGGTAAAATAATTTCTCCTAATTGATCCTGATATTGAATAAAATTATTTTCTGCTCTGTGAATGTTAAAATCTTTCCCAAAAATATATTTTTTAGATGAATTATTAATTAGTGCATTTTCAATTTTTAAAGAAATTTCTTTATTTTCTTGTTGATTAACAAAAATATTAGAATTTAATAATTTAGTGGTTTTTTCATGAATAATTCCATCAATTGTTTTATTATCCAACCATGCTAAATGATCTAAATGGATATAACCAATTAGTGTTAATAGATTTTCTTTAAATACATTGGTGCTATCGAACTGATGAAAAAGACCAGCTTCAATTATATTTATATTATTTTGAAAATTTTCAGCATATTTAATAAATCCACATGTGAGCATCTCAAATATAGTTGCTTGATCATCTCCAAGAAATTTTTCTATATCAGACAACAAATCAAAAAGATTTTTATTGCTTATCTCTTTATCATTAAAAATAAATCTTTCAGTATAAGATTGTAAATGAGGAGAAGTATAAAGATTACACTTATATCCTGCCTCATTTAATATAGATTTTAAACCATAGGCCATGCTCGCCTTAGAATTCGTTCCCACAATGGTGACTATATTTTTTAATTTATTTTGGGGGTTTCCTAATTTTTTAAGTAAATTAAAAGTTCTATCTAAGGATAGATCGATTTTTTTTTTATGACGCTTCTCTAGTCTCGCCACTAAGTTCTGAAGTTTCATTAGTGTCAGAAACTACCTCAGAATTTTTATTTAGCAATATAGATAAAAGCATAGTTATTTGGTCTCTTAAATCTTTTCGTTGAATAACTTTGTCCACAAAACCATGTTTTTCAACAAACTCTGAAGTTTGAAAATCTGGGCTTAACTCTTCTTTGACTGTAGCCTGTATTACTCTTTTACCAGCAAATGCTATTAAACAACCAGGTTCGGCAAAATGAAAATCCCCAAGCATTGCAAAGGATGCTGTAATTCCACCAGCTGTTGGATCTGTAAAACAAACAATATAAGGAAGATTATTTTTTTTTAATTCGTTTATTGCAAGAGTAGTTCTAGTCATATTTGCCAAAGCTATTGGAGATTCAAACATTCTCTGTCCCCCTCCACATGGAAAAAATACATATGGTGTTTTATTATCTATTGCATGTTGTACCCCATATATTATGGCTTCTCCTTCGGCGGCACCTATAGATCCACCGATAAAATCAAAATTTATTGCAGCTGCAGTTATATTGATTCCCCCTAAATTACCACTAGCTATTAATACAGCACAATTTTGGTTAGTTTTTTTTCTCGCTGCTTTTAATCGATCTTTATATGATTTGGTATCTTTCCAATTTAATGGATCCTCAGTTGGGATGGGGGTATCAAGTATTTGATAATTATTTTTTCCAAATATTATATCAAATCTATGCCTTGATGATATTCGATGATGTTTTCCACAAGAATTGCAAACCCATAAATTTTTTTCTAAATCAGTTTTTAATATTGGTCCTTTGCAACAATTGGTCCATTCAGAGTTTTCTATATCTTCTTTTGAAGGTCTTTTCTTTAAAATTTTTTTAATTTTTTCACCCAGTTGTAGGGTTTTTTTAATCCAATTCATATAATTTTGTTTTTTAATCTTTTTACCATATTGCTTACATTTGTGACAGGATTTTGTCTTTTATTTAAACTTTTCGTTATTTCTTTACAAATTGCACTTCCTACTACTAGTCCATCAGCAGTTTTTAATTTTGAAATAGTTTTATCAGTAATTCCAAAACCTATTACATAATTTTTTTTAGGGTCAATTTTTTTTATTTTATTATAATTTTTAAGTATTTTTTTTGGAGATACTTTTAATTTGCCACCTGTTGTAGAAAGCATACTTATATAGTAAATCATTTCATGGGAATCTTTAACTATTTTTTTTAACCTATCTTTTGATGTAGTTGGTGAAAGCAATTGAACAAATGTAATAGATTTTTTTTTGCATTTTTTTGAAAACTTTTTATTTTCTGGCCAAGGTAAATCTACTACGATTAATCCATTTACTCCTACTTTTTTACATTTGTTTATAAATTTATCTTCTCCATATTGATAAATCATATTGTAGTAACCCATAAGTATTATAGGTTTCGTATTTTTTAATTTCTTATAATTTTTAACTATTTGAAAAGCATCTTTCATTTTAAAACCATTTTTAATTGCTCTGTAAGAGCTAGTTTGAATTTGTCCTCCGTCTGCTATTGGTGTTGAGTGACCAAATCCAACCTCTAAAATATCCACATATTCTGAGATTGATTTTAAAATTTTTAATGATTTATTTTTACTGGGATCAGATGCAACTGTATAGGTAAGAAGTGCTGGTCTTTTTTCATTTTTGCAATTTTTAAATGCTATATTTATTGGAGATAATAACATTAATATTTTCCTAATCTTTTTTTCAGAATATCTTTGTCTTTTTTTGCGTCACCACATGAGTTTACTATTATAATTGTGTCTTTTGATAATTTAGGTGCAATTTTTATTGCCTCTGCGAATGCATGACTAGGTTCGAGGCTTGGATTTAATTTTTCAAATTTAGTTACCATTTTGTAAGCTGCTAAGGCACTTTCATCTGTTGCATAAGTGTATTTTGCTCTTTTGGTATCTTTTAAAAAACAATGTATTGGACTTACTCCTGGGTAATCAAGTCCAGCAGAAATAGAATCAGTCTCATTAATTTGTCCATCTTTATTTTGACAAACATAAGAAGCAGAACCATGCAACACTCCTAATTTAGCATTTTTACTCAAAGGAGCAGCATGTAATTTAGAATTCTTTGGTCCTCCTGCTTCAACGCCAATAAATTCTATTTGTGTTTTGGGAAAATCAACAAATTCACTCCAAAAACCATAAGCAGAACTTCCACCACCAACACAATTTATAAGTTTAATTTTTTTTGGTATTTTTCCGAATTCTTTTTTTATTTGAACTTTTAGTTCTCTTGAAATTTGACTGGTGCTCCATCCACATACTTTTACAAAGATATTTGGTCCAACCGTTGATCCTACGCACATGTGTGTTGTATCGCAATTAGAAACCCAATATCTCATACATTCACTTACGGCATCAACTAACGTCTGACTCCCAGTATAAACAGGAACAATTTCAGCTCCATTTTTTCTTATAGCAATACAATTAGGTTTTTGTCTTTTAATGTCTTTAACACCCATAAAAATTTTACATTTTAGACCGAATTTTTTTGCTGCCATGCTTAACATTTTTCCAGCATAACCAGCACCTGTGTCCCCAACTATATATTTTTTACCCATACTTTTACAAAGTAAAGCATGTACCGTTGCATTATAAATTTTATGGGCTCCGCCATTTGCTTCAGAAACAACTTTTGCCCATATTTGAGCTCCCCCCAAATGACTAGATAAATTTTCTAATTTAATAAAAGGAGTGGGAGAACCAATATAGTTTTTAAAATAATAATCTCTTTTTTTTATAAAATTTTTATTTTTCCTAAGCTTTGCAAAGCTTTTAGCAAGGTCATGTACAGGTTTTTTTAATGTTTCTGGAATAAAGCTTCCACCAAATTTTCCTCCCCAAAAACCATTTTTATCATGTTGGTCAATAAGAGCGATTTTTTTTTTAATTTTCATTTTTTATTTTGTTAATATTTTTTAAAAAAGTATTTATTTTTAAAATATCTTTTTTACCTGACGTTTCCAAACTTCCCGATATATCAATAATATCTGTTATTTTAGAATATTTATCAAGTCTATCATCAAATTGAATGTTTCCCGCAAGCATTTTGGTTATAGAGCGAGGTATACCATTAAGTAGATCATGATTAAATCCAAGTGATTTTTCATAACCTTTACTGTCAAATAAAATAATGTCTGAGAATAATTCAAAATTTTTGTATTTTTCTACATCTGGTTTATTTTCAATAGTTATGGCAGAAATTATTTTTTTATTATATTTATTTTTTATTAATTTTACTTTTTCTGGAGCAACATCATAAAGCTGATAAAAGTCAAAGTTTAGATTTTTTATTTTCTCTAATATATGGTCATCTGGATCCACTAATACTGATACAAAATTTATACCTTTTTTTTTAACATTAATTAATTTTTTTAAATCATTGTACTCAACATATCTTTTTGATTTTTTATAGTTTGTAATAAAACCAATAAATTTTGGTGGATACTTATGATTTACTATATAATTCAAAGTTTTGGAGTCTCTTACTCCACAGATTTTTGCTTCCATTACTCGTTAAGATTATCAACTAAATCTTTCATATTTTTTTTTATATTATTTTTGGTTATGGATCTTCCAATAACTAGCCAATCACTTCCTTTTTCAAATGCTTTTTTTGGAGTCATTACTCTTCTTTGGTCTTTTGATTTTGAATTTAATTTTATTCCAGGGGTAATAATTTCTTTTTTAAATATTTTTCTTACTTCTTTAACTTCGTGAGCGCTACAAACAATAGCATCTAATTTAGCTTTTTTTGCTAATTTTGCTTGATGAATAACTAAATTTTTAATACTTTTTGTATATCCAATTTCTTTTATATCTTTATTATTTAATGAAGTTAGAGTAGTTACACCAACTAGTTTTATTTTACCCGAAACTTTTTTTGTAGATTTTAGAGCATTTAATCCCGAACTTATATGTATTGTTAAGTAATTTATCTTTAAATCTTTAATTGATTTTATTGTTGAAATACAAGTATTTGGAATATCATTAAGCTTTAAATCAGCGAATATAATTTTTTTTCTAATTTTAGATATAAATAATCTTCCATTTTTAGAGTTTAAAAATTCTAATCCAAATTTATAACCAATTTTAAGTTTTTTTGTCTTTGTTTCGGTAATAATTTTTTTTGCTTTATGTATACTATTGGTATCAATAGCTATAAAAATTTTTTTATTCATTATTATTAATTTTATTAAACATTTTTTTTGACATTTTAAAATGAATGCTTCTTTTTTGTGGTGTTTTTACTTTTTCACCAGTTTTAGGATTTCTTGAAATTCTTTCTTTTTGTATATTTGTATAGAATATGCCCCAGTCTCTAAATTCAACTCTTTCTCCTTTTTTTAAAGAATTAGTAATTTCTTTAAGTAAAATTTCTAAAAACTTATTTAGATCTTTTTTTAAATAATTTGGATACTGATCTGAGATTTGTTTTACTAAATTAGATTTTACAACTGCCAATTTATTTTATTTCTTTTTTTTTTTATCACTATTTTCAAGTTTATCAGATAACGAAGAGAATGGAAGTTGTCTACCAGAAAGAGGATTTGATCCCATTTTCAATGCTGCTTGATTTTGTAATTCTTCTAATAATTTTATACTTAGACTTACTTTTCTTTTACTAAATTCTAACTCTGAAATTGCCGCATCTATTCTATCACCTTTTATAAATCTATTTGGCCTAGCATCAGCAGTGTTTATGGCAATTTGTGATTTTTTTATTATAAATTCTAGATCTGTACCTTCTGGTATAACTTTTAAACCTTTAGAATCAGACGATGTAACTTTTACTGTGATTTGGTCATTTACTTTTTTATTTTTAAACCAATCGAAAGGATCTGGCTCTAGTTGTTTTAGTCCTACCCGTATTTTTTGTTGATCTGGTTTAATTTCTAGCACTTTTACTTTTAAAGAGTCATTTTTTTTATATTTTTTTAATTCTTCTTCATTATCTTTTTTATATGTTAAATCGTTACAATGTAAAAAGGCATCAATATCTAAATCATTTATATTTAAATAAATTGCATATTCATTTATTGAGCTTATTTTTCCTTCTACGATGCTTCCTTCCGGATATTTTTTTTGCATAGTTGAAAAAGGATTTTCTTTTGCAAGTCTATGAGATATTGAAACTCTTCTTTTTTCTTTATCAATTTCAGTTATTACACATTCAATTTCATCATCTACCTTAAGCATTTTTTTTGCTGATACATTTTTTTTTGTCCAACTTAATTCACTAGAATGAAGTAAAGTTGTAAGACCTGCTTTTCCATCAAGTTCACAAAATGCACCATATTCCATGATTTTTACTACTTTTGCCTTATAAGGAGTATTGAGTTTGTAATTTTTAATATTTTCGAATGGGTCGGGTGTTAGTTGTTTTATAGAACATCCAACTTGAAGTTTTTCTTTATCAACAGAAATTACTAGCAAATTATGTTTTTCACCAATATTAAAAACTTCTTCAGGATGGTTAACTCTTGAATAACTTATTTCGTGAAGATGAACTAAGACATCAAGTTCAGAATTAACATCAAAAAAGCATCCAAAAGAACTATATCCTTTTACAATAGCTCCTTTAATCACATCTCCAACTTTATATTTTTCAACTATTTTTGCTTTATCTTCTTTTTTGTTGCTTGTAATAATTTGTCTTCTAGATACACACGCATTTCCTCTTAATTTATCAAGTTTGATTAAGGCAAATTTTTGTGGCTCATTCATTAAGTGTGAAATATCTTTTAAAGGTTTATCGCTAATTTGACTTCCTGGACAAAACATCAAAGAACCAGTATCCACATGTTCGACAATTACTCCACCTTTTACTTTTCCAGTAATTTTTCCCATAATTATTTCTTTTTTTTCATAAGCTTTTTCAAGTTCATGCCAACCTTTTATTCTTTGTGCTTTTATTGCCGATACAATTACATCACCATTTCTATCTTCAATTTTTTCTAACAAAACAGGTATTTTAGTTCCTATTTTTATGCCTTCTAACTTTAAAGTTTTAATTTCACTTATGTCTAAAATTGGTTCTGATTTTAAGTTCTCAATATAAAGGTACACATACTTATCTGTAATTTTAGTTACTTTTCCATCAATGATCTTACCTTCTACAATCTTAGATTTTGATATTTGGCTATTTAACAGTTTTTCGAATTCTTTTGAGGCTTTTGAATCAATATTTTTATAAATTTCCATATTTTTTCTTTATTGCATTTCTTACTAATTTTATAAGTTTTAGCCTCATTTTTTTAATACTTAAATTTGTGGTCACAACTAATACAGAACCTTTAACAAAAAGCAAGGGACTTTCTTTGCGATTTTTATCGAAAAAATCCCTTTTTTTTAAAGCATTTTTAACTTTTTTAAAGCTTGTATTTGGATTTATTTTTTTTAATTCATTATATCTTCTTTTTGCTTTTTCATTTAATGAACACTTAAAAAAAATTTTTAAATCGGCATTTGGAAGAATTATTGATCCAATATCTCTTCCCTCTATAATAAATTTTTTGTTCTTTGAAAATTTTTTTTGAAAATCTCTTAACAATTTTCTTATATATATATTTTTTGCTATTTTTGAAGCAAGATAAGAAACATTTTGTTCATCAAGTCTTGTTTTGTTTAATTTACTAGTAGAAATACTTTTTGAAATTTTTTTAAGATATTTTTTATCTTTCAAATTTTTTTTATCTTTAATCATTTTAAAAGCTAAAAATCTATAAAGTCTTCCTGAATTTAGAAGTTTAAAATTAAAATGTTTTGCAATTATTTTACTTGCCGTAGATTTTCCTGACGCTGCGCCTCCGTCTATTGCAATTGAAAATCTAAAATCTTTTGTAGTTTTAATCAATTATATATTGCTCCTAGTTTTTTTGTAAGATTAATAAATTCCGGAAAAGATGTTTTTATCGAATTTTTATTATGTACTTTCCATTTGCCACCATAACATAATCCCGCGATTACTGACATCATGAATACTCTATGATCATTATGAAAGTTTTTGACTTCATAAGTTTTATCTAGAGTTAAATTTGGATTTCCATAAATTTTTATAGAATCTTTATTTCTATATAATTTTACACCCATCATTTTTAGAATTTTTGTAGCCATATCTAATCTCGGACTTTCTTTTTTATTTAATTCTGAAAGATTTTTAAAATACGAACAGCCTTTTGCTTTGGCAGCAACCAGAAAAATTATTAAAAATTCATCTATTGCATTAGCATTATACTTTTCAGAACAATTTATACTTTTTAATGAATTACAACTTTTAATAAATATATCTGAAATTTCTTCTCCTTTATATAATCTTTTATTTTTTAAAATTATTTTTGCTCCCATTTTTTTTAATATTGTTAAAATTCCTGAACGAGTTGGATTTGTTAAGACATTTTTAATAAGCAACTTTGAATTTTTTGACAAAATAGTTAAAACAATAAAAAAAGCTGCAGAGCTTATGTCACCAGGAATTTTATAATCTATTGGATCAATTTTTTTTGTTTCGCTGATTTTGATAATATCATAGCTATTTTTTTTAGTGATTTTTATAGGAATTTTTAAATGTTTTAAAAATTTTTCTGTATGATCTCTAGATTTTTTTGCATGAATAATTGTGGTTCCAGGTGCATTCATTCCAGCAAAAATTAATAAGCTTTTTACTTGTGCAGACCCTATTTTTTCTACAAATTCAATTGGTCTTAAAAATTCTGTACCCTTAATTATTAAGGGTAATTTTTTTTTAAATTTAGGATAAAAATTCACTCCAAATTTATTTAAAGGATCTATTACTCTCGAAAAATCTCTTCTTGATAAACTTTTATCACCAATAATTTTTATATTATTTTTCGACTTAACCAACAAACCGCAAATTAATCTAGCTAATGTTCCACTGTTATTTGCATTTAAAATAATATTTTTTTTATAATTAAAACCATTTATACCATTTCCGAATATTTCACATATTTTTTTTTTTTTATTTAAATTTACTTTTATACCAAGTTTTTTTAGACAATTTAGGGTGCTTAATACATCTTCGGAAATTAATAAATTAGATGCTTTTGATTTACCGATTGCTTGTGAAGCTATTAAAGCCCATCTTATAGAAATACTTTTATCGGAGCTTACATTAATTTTTTTATTATAATCTTTAATTTTTTTATTTATCAAAATTGAATTTGTCATTTTAAATTAATTAAATTTAAAAGAATCACCGAAATATGCACTTCTTGCTTTCTTATTTTCCATTAATTGATTAGGTGTGCCAGATGCAACTATAGAGGCGTTATGAAGAATTATTGCTGAATCAACACAAGTTAAAAGATCTCTTGCTTGGTGATCAGCAATAACTATAGAAATTCTGTTTTCTGTTTGTAAATTAATTATGATTTCTTTTAACATTTGTATTGATATTAAGTCTAAAGCAGAAAAAGGTTCATCCAATAAAATGATCCTAGGATTTCCAATTAATGCTAGAGCAATTACTAATTTACGTTTTTGACCACCAGATAAAAATTTAGCCTTAATATCTCTTACAGAATCTAACTCAAATTTTGAAATTAGATAATTAATTTTTTGCAATCTTTCTCTTTGAGTTTTAATAATTATTTCTGCGATAGCATTTAGATTTTCAAATAAAGTTAAGTCATGAAAAAAGCCTCCATGTTGAGGTACGAATCCTATATTAAATTTTTTAGTTCTTAAATACATTGGTAAATTAGTAATGTTTTTATTTTCAAATAATATTTCTCCAGCATCAGGTTTTATTAATCCTGTTATTAAATTGAATATAGTTGATTTTCCAACACCATTTGGTCCTAGAATTCCCATTATTTCTCCATGATTAACTTCAAAATTTACTTCATTTATAATTCTTCTATTTCCAAAAGATAAAGATACCTTTTTAAAAGAAATTATACTTTTTTTTTTTTTAAAAGATTTTATTCTAAATTTTTTAATTATAGCCATTATTTTTCAAAAATTTTACCTTACTTGTGTTGTCATTCATAAATATTTTAGTTTCTTTTGTTAGTAGATTCATTATCAAGATATCTGCAAAAAAACTTTCATAACCATTGTGATAAACAATATTTTCTTTTAATGACATTAAATTTTTTGTAAACATAAAATTTAATTCTTCACACAATATTTTATGATTAATATAAGAAATATTAATATTTTTTGTAAAAATTGTATCATTAGTTTTGTTATTATATATAGCTTTTTTAGAAGTTATAAAAATTTTGGTTTTATCTTTCAATAAAATTTCTGCATTAACATTATTCATTAGAATTAGTTCTTCATCTTTTTTATCAAAATAACCCGTTTCAGATTTTATTTGATATTTATTTCCACTACTATCTGTTGATGTATAAATAATATTTTCAATAAAATTGCTTTCTTTTTTTTTAGAGGAACTATCTTTTGTTAAACTTTTATCTTCTTGATATGATGGATTATTTTTTTTTGTATTTATATAATAAAAACCCATTACATATATAAGGACAAACAACAATAAACTGATTAAAAAATAAAAAATACTTTTATAAAGCATTTATTTAATACCACCAGCTAAAATATTATGTATATGAATTAAACCTATAGTTTTTTTCATTTTATTAGTAACACATAAACTGGTTATTTTTTTTTCATTCATAATTGATAGTGCCTTTGCAGCCAACATATTTTTATCAACACAAATAGGTTTTTTTGTCATAATTTTTTTAATTGTTAACTTCTGTAAATTATGATTTTTTTGTACAGCTCTTTTAATATCACCGTCTGTTATAATTCCTTTTATCTGTTTTTTTTTATTGATTATTATTAAAACACCTAATTTTTTTTCAGATATAATTTTTAATGCATTTTTCATGTTTCTGTTTTCATTTATAAATGGTATTTTTTTTCCTGTAATCATTAAATCTTCAACAGTTTTTAATTGGATCGATAAGGATCCTCCAGGATGAAATTTTTTAAAATCTAACTTGTCAAATTTTCTAAATTTCATCGATGCAACTGCAAGTGCATCTCCAATTGCTAGCTGGATTATAGTAGAACTAGTTGGAACTATTTGATTATGATCTGCTTCTCTTACTTCTGGCAATAAAATTTTTATATCCGCTGCTTTGTAAAGTATTGAATTTTTTTTTGATACAATTGCTATCAATGTAATTTTTCTTCTATTAGAGTATTGAATAATATTTTTTAATTCGGTTGACATTCCACTTAAACTTATAACAATTAAGCAGTCTTTATTATCAATCATTCCTAAGTTTCCATGAGAGCATGAATTTGCATCTATAAAAAATGATGGAGTTCCAACAGAAGCTAACGTAGAGCTTATTTTTGCTCCTATTGCTCCACTTTTTCCTACACCTGAAACTATAACCTTTCCTTTACAATTTACTATAGTTTCTACAGCTTTATTGAAATTTTTTGGAAAGTTGTTTTTTAATTTTTTTAATGAATCTATTTCAATTTGTAAGGTTTTTTTTCCAATGTCTAATTTTTGTTTTTTCATTAGTGGGCCCATATATCATCTACAAAAGATGCTAAATCTAAATCAACTCTTGTATTAATAAATTTTAAACATTTTTTGTATAATTCTATTCTATTCTCTCTTTTGAGGATATCATTGAGCCTATTATTAATTTCATGCAAATAAATTACGTCATTAGCACAATATTTTAATTGTGCCTCTGATAAACTTCCTCCAAAATCTGAATTTTGTTTTTGTTTGTTTATATCTATTCCTATGAACTCTTTAACTAAATCTTTTAGACCATGTTTATCAGTATATGATCTAGCTAATTTAGATTGAATTTTTGTATCTTCAATATTTTCTACTTCAACTTTCAAATGAAGTTTTAAAAAGGATATATCAGATCTAGCATAATGAAAAATTTTTTTAATTTTGGGATTATTAAGAACTTTGCACACATTTGGTGCATTGTAATTTTTTCTGTCAAACTGAACAATGTGTGCGTCTTTTTTTCCTGTAGATATCTGTATTAAACACAAAGGGTCTCTTCCTAAACGAAGTCCCATAAATTCACAATCAATAGCTACCGAGTTGCCTAATTCTAAATCTTCTGGTAGATCATTCTTGTACAGTTTAATATCAATGCTCATATTTTAATTATATATATATGAAACAAAAAAATTGTCTAATTTGGGGCGCCTCGGGTCAAATAGGTAGAAATCTGATTAGAAAATTAACAAAAGATAATTTTAGAGTGACTGCTGTAACTCGCAATACCCATAAAAATGGGTACATTTTAAAAACGCAAGCCAACCCTGGATTTATTGATATAGTAGAGGCAAATATTTTTGATATTGAAAAAATAAATCGACTTACTCAAGAGGCACAAGTAGTAATTAATTTAATTGGAATTTTACATCAAAACAATAAACTTAACTCTTTTGAAAACATTCATGTCAAATTTCCCTACATCCTCTCCAAGTATTGCAAACAAAATAATGTTGAACAGTTAATTCATTTGTCTGCGTTAGGAGTCGAAAAAGTGCAAGATTCAGATTATGCCAAAAGTAAGTTAAATGGTGAAAATGCTATAAAAAAAAATTTTGAAAATACTACTATATTAAGACCTTCTGTAGTATTTTCAGTAGATGACAAATTTACCACTAAGTTCATGACGATGCTAAACTTACTGCCTTTTTTTCCTCTTTATTACAAAGGCCAAACTAAATTTCAACCAATTTTTTGTTCAGACCTTACAAACATAATTTCTGAAATTATTAAAAAAAAAATATTTTCCGAAACGATTGAATGTGCAGGACCCGAAATCTTAACTTTTGAAAATATAATAAAAGAACTTTTAAAATTAATTAATAAAAAAAGACTTCTAATTTCTTTGCCTAATTTTATTGGAAAATATTCAAGTATATTTTTAGAGTATTTTCCAAAACCAATTATTACTTTAGATCAATTTAAAATATTAAAATATGATAATATTTTGTCTAATAAATATAAAAATCAAAAAGATTTTAATTTAGATTCCACAAGTTATTTTGTAAAAGAGGTAGAAAAATATGCTCATATGTGGAGAGATGGTGGCGAATTTTCAAAAAAAATTTAAAGATGATTACTTATACGATATACACATTAATTTTTTTTATTCTAGCTTTTGTTATTTATATATCTTTTAGAGGTATTAAATCAAACATTGAATTAAAAAAAAACATTAGTTCAAATAACATAAATCAAACTTTAAATTATTCAAAAAATGATATTTTAAATCAATTAAAAGAAGCAAACGAAATGAAAAAAAAAGGAGTTATAACAAAAAAGGAATTTATAAATATTAAAAAAAAAATTTTAAGTAATTAAATCTAAGCAGATTTAATTTTTTTTGCTAAAAATTTTGGTACCCCATCCTCTTTGTTAATAATAACATTTTCTTTTTTGTCGTTTTTTTGTTGAAAAGCATAAAGTAAATGCAACTTACAATATGAAAAATCTTTTAATGATGTTCTTCCACAAAAGTAAAAATTTTTTTCATTGGGATGACCAATTGGCCACTTACAAGTAGTGTTGTCTAATTCTTCAAGAGTTTTTGGATTTTCAGGCTCAAAATTTTTATCAATAATTAAAGATTTAAATTTTGATTTTCTACCTTTTCTTAATAGTTGTTTTTCACTACTATCTTTTGGTTTAATATAATTATTTTTTATATTTTTGCTTGATTGTAATTTTATAGATAGATTTAATCTATGCGCTTTTCCGATAATTGCATTTCTACTTACATTTCCAATAATTTGAGCTATTTCACTTGCAGTTTTCTTACCCCAAAGCTCTTTTAGCTTTTCTACTTTTTCATCGTCCCAGCTCATAAGATCTATATATTGTGTATTATATTTATTATATACAATATGGAGATACACATAAAAAAAAATTTAAAACAAGTTTTTTTTAATATTTATTAACATTTTAGATTAAATAGTTACTGATGGTTGAATTAAAAAAAGATTATAAAATTGGAAAAAGAAGATTTGGAAAAATTAATTGGGTTGGTTCTTACACGCTATATAAAAAAGAAACATTAAGATTTTTGATAGTATTTGGACAAACAGTTCTTGGGCCAGTAGTTACTGCATTTCTATTTTTACTTGTAATATCTCTAGCAATTGGACCAAACAAAGGATTAGTTTTAGGTGTACCTTTTATTGAATTTCTTGCACCAGGACTTATAGCGATGCAAGTAGTTCAACAAAGTTTCTCACATACTTCGTCCTCAATTCTCATGGGTAAAATGATGGGAAATATTGTAGATGTTGTTGGTAGCCCTTTGTCTGCTTTAGAAATTACCACTTCTCTTATTTTAGCTGCCACAACCAGAGCTTTAACTATATCTTTGTTATCAATAATAGCTTTTTCTTTTTTTATTGAAATAAAAATTTTAAGTTACTCATATTTTTTTATATACCTTTTTTTAACTAGTTTTATTTTGGCTTCAGCCGGACTAATAGCTGGTCTGTGGGCAGATAAATTCGATCACATGAGCACTGTAACTAACTTTTTTATAGTACCTTTAAGTTTTTTATCTGGAACATTCTATTCAGTTGAAAGATTACCAAGTTTTTTAGAAAAACTTAGTTTTTTTAACCCATTTTTTCATATGATAGATGGATTTAGATTTGCTTTTATACAAGTATATGATGGATCAATAAGATTTGGTTTAATTTATTTATCTATAATTTTTGTAATATTATGGTTCTGTGCTTGGATTTTATGGAAGAGAGGATATAAAATTAAAAGTTGATATGAGCGCTTTAGCAAGAAATTACAATAGAAGAAAAATTGCATTTAAAAAAGGAAAAGGAAGTTTTCTTTATGCATTAAATGGAAAAAGATATTTAGATTTTGTACAAGGAATAGCAGTTAATTCACTAGGTCATGCAAATCCAAAGCTAATTAGAGCTATTAATAAACAAGCTAGAAAAGTATGGCATGTATCAAATGCATTTATAATTCCCGAAGGAGAAAAACTTGCTAAAAGACTTGCTCAAAAAACTTTTGCTGATTATGTTATTTTCCAAAATTCAGGAACTGAAGCAACTGAAGCAGCAATAAAAATCGCAAGAAGATATTTTTATTCCAAGGGCAAACCACACAAAAATAGAATTTTATGTGTAAAAAATTCATTTCATGGAAGAACTATCGCAGCAATATTTGCAAGTGGATCAAAAAAAATGACTGAAGGATTTGGACCAACAGTTGCAGGTTTTGACCACTTTAGATTTGGAGATCACAAATCTTTAAAAAAATCTATTACAAATAAGACAGCAGCAATTATGGTTGAGCCTATAATGGGAGAAGGTGGTATTAAAGTGATACCAGATTGGTGCTTGAGAGAACTAAGAAAAATTTGTAATAAAAAAAAAATTCTTTTAATATTAGACGAAGTGCAATGTGGAATCGGTAGAACTGGAAATTTTTTTGCATTTGAAAACTCAAAAGTTAAACCTGATATCGTCCCTATTGCAAAAGGAATTGGGGGTGGATTTCCAATAGGGGCAGTGTTAATGACAAAAAAAGTCGCATTTGCAATGTCACCTGGTACACACGGCTCTACTTTTGGAGGGAATCCGCTGGCAATGTGCGTTGGTAATGCTGTTTTGGATCAAATTTTAAAAAAAGGATTTCTTAATAATTTAAAAAAAATATCAAAATATTTTTACAAAGAATTAAATAAAATTAAAAAAGATTATCCCAATATTATTAAAGAAATTAGAGGCAAAGGTTTATTAATCGGAATACAATTAAATTTTGATCAATCGAAGTTTATTAAATCTTTGGAAAAAAATTATTTATTAACAATTAGAGCAGCTGAAAATGTAATAAGAATTTTACCGCCTTTAAATGTTAAAAAAAATGAAATTGATTTAGCTTTAAAGATTATAAGTAAAGTTTGTAAAGAGTATAAATAAATATGAAAAACTTTATTAATCTTAAAGATATATCCGCTAAAGATTTAAGAAAAATATTGAATGATGCAAAAAAAAGAAAAAACAAAAGAAAAAAGTTAAGTACCCTCGATGTTGATAAAGACAAGCCATTAAAGGGAAAATTATTGATTCAAATGTATGAAAAACAAAGTTCTAGAACTCGTCTGAGCTTTCATCTTTCAATAGCTCAATTAGGAGGTCGATCAATAACTATCAAAGCAAATGAATTACATTTAGGAAAAGGTGGAGAAACTTTAGCGGATACCGCTAAGATTTTGTCAACTTATGGTGATGGTTTTATGATTAGAACAGATAGTGATAAAAAAATTGAAAATTTTAGTAAAAATTTAACTATTCCAATAATCAACTTATTAAGTCCAAGCTCCCATCCATGCCAGGTTCTTTCTGATATATTTACCGTAGAAGAAATCAAAAAAAAACCTATATCAAATTTAAATATATGTTGGATAGGTGATACTAATAATGTTTTAAACAGTTTAATAGCTACCTCAGTAAAACTTAAATTCAATTTGAATGTTGGATGTCCTAAGAGCTATAGACCTCCTAAATTTGTTATGGATTGGGTTAAAAAAAATAAAAGAAAAATTAATTTTTTTGATGATCCTAAAAAAGCAGTTGAAAATGCGGATGTAATATTTTCTGATAAAGTAGTTTCTTTAAATGATAGAATTAATAAATTAAAAAAAAATAAAGATTTCAAAAATTATAGAATTAATTCAAGCTTAATGAAAAAAACAAAAAAAAGTTCAACGATATTTTTACATTGTCTTCCAAGAGGAAATGAAGTTTCAGAAGATGTTTTTCTAGGAAAACAGTCTAAGGTTTGGCAACAAGCTTTTAACAGAGTACATGTTCAAAAAAGTATACTGTTATATTGCTTTGGAAAATTAAGGTAACGATTTAGGGCTATCACTATTTTCATTAAGATAAAGCAATATTGATGCTCTATCTTCTTCTTTTTTTAATCCAGCAAATCCCATTTTATTGCCTTTTATCCAGCTAGCTGGTTTTATTAAAAAACCATTCATTTCTTCCCAAGTCCATTCTTTACCATATGAAGATAATGCTTTTGAGTATTTATAATCCGTTATTGCGCCTACAGGTCGAAACATTACATTCCAAAGTTTTGGTCCAATTTTGTTTCCGCCACCTGCATTTATTGAGTGACAAGCAGCACATTTTTTAAATACTTTTTTTCCCTTTTCAACACTTCCTAATGCTAGTAGAGCTGAAACATCTACTGCTTCGGCTGTATTAGAATTTGTAGTGGATTTAGCTGTAGCAACTAAACCTTCAACTTTATATGCAGCCATTTTTGGTTTTTCAACTTCAAATACTATATCACCAAGTTTATTTACACTAACAACAAGCAATACTACCAGTAAAATGCTAGCTATTATTTTGTTAATTTCAAATGAATTCATTTATTTATTTTATGTTTCACGTATAACACTTTATTATAAAAAATTCTTAATAAATATTTTGCGTCCGTAGGACGCAGGTTTATAAAATTTATGTCTAGGACAGTGATCATTATACCCTCTAGAATGGCCGCTAAAAGGCTACCGGGAAAACCTCTTTTAAAATTAAACAATAATACAATAATAACCACTGTATTCAAAAGAGCTGAAAAAGTAGATCTAGGCAAGGTATATGTGGCAACAGAAGATGAGGCAATTTATGAAGAGGTTAAAAAAAATGGTGGAAATTGCATAATGACTCAAAAAGGACACAACAGTGGATCAGATAGGATTTTCGAAGCTGTTTCTAAATTAAATTTAAAAAATATTAAATATGTAATTAATTTACAGGGAGATGAACCATTGATTAATCCAGAGGATATTAAAAGGCTAAACTCTTATGTAACTTTAAATAATCTGGATTTAGGAACTTTAGCGGCCAATATAGTCTCTGAAGGCAAACTTAATGATAATAATATAGTTAAAGTTAAAACTTCGGAAAACCTAAAGAAAAAAGATTTTTCACTTGCTTTAGATTTTAATAGAAGCTTTAGTAAGAGCGAAACAAATGTTTATCATCATATAGGCATATATCAGTACAAAATTGAAACACTTAAAAAATTTGTTAATTTAAAACAATCAAAAAAAGAAAAGATGCTTAAACTTGAACAAATGAGAGCTTTGGAAAATAATATAAAAATTCATGTTAAATTAATAGATGAAGCTCCAATAGGAATAGATACAATGCAAGATTATATAGATATTAAAAAAATAATGTCATATAAGAATTAAATTATGAAGATTGTTTATCAAGGAATTTCTGGAAGTTACAGCGAGGCCTGTGCACAAAAAAATTATCCAGGAATTGAAACAATTGCTTGCAAAACTTTTGATGAATGTTTTGAGAAGGCATCAAGAGATAATAATATTAAGGCTTTAATTCCAGAATCAAATAAAACTACAGGAAACATTGGCGTCGAGTATTTAATTTTTCGATATAAATTAAATATTTATGCAGAACACTTTTTTCCGATTAATCATCATCTTATGGCTCTTAAAGGCGCTAAAATTGAAGATATAACAGAAATATTTTCACATGCTCAAGCACTTTCCCAGTCATCAAGTTTTATAAAAAAAAATAATTTTAATGAAAATGTTAGAGCGGATACAGCAGGAAGTGCAAAGTTTGTATCAGAAAGTAAATCAAAAAATAATGCTGCTATAGCATCTGAATTAAGTTCTAAAATATATGATTTGAATATTTTAAAAAGAAATATTCAAGACGAAAAAGATAATACAACTAGATTTATTTTATTTGGAAAAGAAATTTTTGAACCAGAAAAGCAAAATAAAAATTACATTACTTCTCTTTTGTTTAAATTAAAAGACAAACCAGCTGCTCTTTACTCAGCTTTGTCTGGATTTGCAATTAATGGTGTAAATCTGACTAAGCTTCAAAGTTATCCAGAAAAAAATAGTTTTTCATCGTATTTTTTTTTACTTGATTTAGAAGGCCATATTCAAGATGAGAAAGTTAAAAAATCTCTAGAAGAGCTTGGACTTCACACTTTAGATTTTCACGTATTAGGAGTATATGAAGCTAGCAAATTTAGGAAAAAATAATAATTTATTAGTTTTCTTGTAGATTTAAAATCATTTAGTACAATAAGTCTGGAGGCTAAACAGGCAAGACCGAGGTCTACCGAGTTAGGCAGGAAACTGAGCAGCTCAAACCATCGTTTCTTGGGTTGATTAGTCTCCTATTAATTTTAAGAATGTCAAATAAATCAAAAGTATTAGCATTAAAATATAGACCCCAAGTATTTGAAGATTTGATTGGTCAAGAAGTCATTGTTAGTACACTAATCAACTCAATAAAAACAAAAAAGACTTCTAACGCATATCTTTTTACTGGAATCAGAGGAGTTGGCAAAACAACAATAGCCAGGATTTTAGCAAAATCTTTAAATTGTAAAAATGGATTTGAAAAAATTTGTAAAGAAGATTTGTGTGAAAATTGTAAATCAATAAGAGATTCAAATCATTTAGACGTTCTTGAAATGGATGCTGCGAGCAAAACCGGAGTTGATGATATTAGAGATTTAATTGAATTTTCTAGATATGGTCCCTCAATTGCCAAATATAAAATTTTTATAATTGATGAAGTTCATATGCTAAGCAAACAAGCATTTAATGCATTGCTTAAGACTTTAGAAGAACCACCCGAGTATTTAAAATTTATATTTGCGACAACAGAAATAAGAAAAATTCCTGTAACGATTATATCAAGATGTCAGAGATTTGATTTATCAAGAATAAATGCAGAAGAATTATTTAATTATATCAAAATTGTTTCTGATAAAGAAAAAGGAAATATAAGTGACGAAGCTTTAAAATTAATAGTTAAAATATCTGAAGGATCGGTCAGAGATAGTCTATCTTTATTAGACAGGGCAATCGTAACCAGGGATAACGATGATGAGATTAGTTTAGAGTATGCTCAAAAAATTTTTGGATATTTTGATAGATCGAAACTTATTGAGTTAATTAATCTTATTTTTAATGGAAATGAAAAAGAAACTTTAGAGTTTTATAGAAAGATATACGAGCAAGGAGTCAATCCAAAAACTTTTTTAAATGATTTTTTAGAAATTCTTTATTATTTTAAAAATATTCAATTTTTAAATGTAGAAAACTCTAATTTTGCATTAAATAATACTGAATTTAATGAAATAAAAAGAATCTCAAGCTCTTTAGACAAAAAAAGTATTCTTTTATTTTGGCAATTTACAATTAAAACATTAAGTGAATTAGATATTGTATCGGATCAGAACATATCCATCGAAATGTTTTTGATAAGACTTTTGTATTTAGTTGACAATAATTTTATTAATGAAACAAACACAAAAAAAGACAACATTCAATTAAAAACTCAGGACAAAGTTTTAGATACTATTGAAAAACCAGAAGAGGAAATATCAAATTTAGAAATAAACAAAAATGGACCAATTAATCAAATAAAAAACTATACTCAAGAAGAAAATATTGAAAAAAATATTAAAAATTTTTCTTCTATTCAAGATGAAATTAAATCTTTTAGCGATTTAATAAAAAAATGTGATGAAAAAAAAGAAATGCAATTAAAATATGAATTAGAAAGTAACGTTAATTTAGTGAAGTTTGAAAATAAAAGAATAGAAATATCTTTTAATGATAAACTTGCAAAAAATTTTATAAAAGATATTACAAAAAAACTTTTTGAATGGACTAATGAAAGATGGATAATTACACTTTCTAAAGAAAAGGGTAATTTATCGATTAAAGATAATAAAAAAAAATTAATAGATAAGGAAATTAATGCATTTAAAGTAACTCCATTATATAAAAAAATTAAAGAGTTATTTCCAGATGCTAAACTTTTAGATATTAAGAAAAATAATAAAAATTTAGACAATGAATGATTTTACCAAAATTATTAGCCAGGCAAAAGAAATAGAAGCTAAAATAAAAGATAGTCAAGAAAAAATTAAGAATATAGAAGCAATAGGTGTGTCGGGTAATAATTCAGTAAAGATTACTATTAATGGAGATAGTGAAATAGTAAATATTGAAATTTCAGATGAGGCTTATAAAGAAGAAAAAAATATTTTAATTGATTTAATAATTGCTGCATTTAATAACGCAAAATCTCAACTTAAATCAAAGACGTCTGAAGAGATTTCTAAGGCCACAGGTGGTTTAGGAATACCAGGTTTTAAGTGGCCATTGTAAATTTTATGCAAACTTTAGATGAAATAGATAATCTAGTTAAAATTATATCTAAATTACCAGGATTAGGTCCAAAATCCGCAAAAAGAATAATATTAAAACTTATAAATAATAGAAGCGAAATACTTCAGCCACTTTCTAAATATTTATTGGAATTTTATGATCATATTATTAGATGTCCATATTGTGGAACTTTAAAATCAAAAAAAATCAACTGTTCAAATTGTGAAAATAATAAACAAAAATTAAATAAAATTTGCGTTATAGAAACGATTTCAGACCAATGGTCCATTGAAAGTTCAAACATATTTAAAGGATATTTTCATATTCTTGGAGGAACAATAAGCTCAATTAAAAAAAATCAAAAAAAAGATTTATTACTAGATTCTCTTGTTGATAGAGTTAAAAAAAATAATATCGATGAAGTAATTTTAGCAACTAGTGCAACTGTAGAAGGACAAACTACAGCATTTTATATTAAGGATATTTTAAAAGATTTAAATGTTAAAATTACAAAATTAGCTCAAGGTTTACCTGTGGGAGGTGAAATTGAAAATTTAGATGATGGCACTTTATTTTCTGCATTCAAAAACAGATCAAATATAGATTAATTTTTTTTTGTGATCTTTAATATAAAAGCATAGTCCAATGCAATTTCTTCAATTGCACCATCTCTTCCTGACTTCCCTCCATGTCCTGCATTCATTTCAGTTTTAAGCAATTGGATATTGTTATCTGTTTTTAAATCTCTTAATTTGGCTGTATATTTAACAGGTTCATCAAACAAAACTCTATTATCACTCAAACTTGTTGTTATTAGCATATTAGGATAATTCATTTTCTTTAAATTATTATATGGAGCATATGAATATATGTATTTAAAATGCTCAACATTTTCTTTTGCATTACCAAATTCATCAAACTCTCCTACAGTTAATGGTAATGAATGATCTAAATTAGTTGTTAAAGAATCCACAAATGGAACAGCCATTATTACTCCCAAAAACAAATCAGGCGCTTGGTTTATTACTGCTCCCATTAAAAGTCCTCCAGCTGATCCACCCATTCCTATAATTTTATTTTTTGATGTATATTTTTTATTTATTAAATATTTTGCGACCGCTATGTAGTCTTCAAAAGTATTTTTTTTGTTTAATAACTTTCCTTCTTTCCACCATTTCATTCCTCTTTCCATTCCACCTCTAATATGAGCTGTGACCCAAATTATATCTCTATTAATTAGAGATAATCTAGTTGAAGAGAAACTAGGAGACATTGAATTCCCGTATGATCCATATCCATAAAGCAAAAGATTGGATGAGCCATCAATTTTAGTATTTTTATGTCTTATAATAGTCATTGGGACCATTCTCCCATCATGTGATGGGCATTCAAGTCTTTCAACTATATAATCATCAGGATTATGACCCGATGGAATTTCTTGTACTTTAACTAATTTTTTTTCTTTTGTGCTTAAGTTAAATGAGTAAACTTTACTTTGCGTCTTTGGAGATGAATAACTTATGTAAACATAATCGGTGTTTCTATCTCTTTGTTTTAAGGATATATTTGGATCAATCACTTTCTCATCTGTGAACTTAATTATCTCCTCTTTATTTGTTTCTAGATTTTTTACAAACAATTTTCCTAAAGCATTTGAAACTTCACTTCTCAAAATCCATCTATTTAAAAAAAAGAGTCCCCCAATTAAAACTTCTTCTCTTGGAGGAATATAAGCTTCCCATTTTTGATTAATTAAACTATTGCTTATATCAATTTTAAAATCTTCTGCATCTTTATTTGTATGATTATAAAATTTTCCATTCCATGAATTTACTGAATAAATAATTCCTCTTTCTCTCTTTTTAATTAATTTTGGTTTAGGGTTTTCCTCACTAACTGAAAAATAATATTGTTCACTTGTATTATGATCAGATGAGTTTATAAAAAAATATTTTTCATCAGAGCTCAAAGAAATTCCAACTGTAAAAGTTTCACTTTCCTCTTCGAAAATTAGTTTGTCATTTTTAACAGTTTCACCAATTTTATGTCTAAAGATTTTTTTTGCTCTATGATTTTTATCAAGTTTTGAATAAAAAATATATTTATCATCTAAGCTAAAAGTAATCCCTCCAGTTGTATCCTCTATTTTTTCTGTTACTAGCTTATTTGAATAAATATCTCTTATGTATATCGTGTAATATTCTGAACCTTTAAGATCTAGAGAGTATCCTAAAAATTTGTCATTATAACTTACTTCCAAATCTCCAATACCAAAATATTCACAATTTAATTTTTCTTTTTCTTTATCTCCATTCCAAATTTCTTCTATTTTATCAGACTCCCTTTTTTTTCTTAATTTAATTGAATAATTTCCTTCAGCTGTTGTTTTTGTCCAATATTCGTATTGTTTATCCTTATATGGCAAGGACTCATCTTCTAATTTTATTCTTCCTTTAATTTCTTTAAATAAATTTTTTTGAAGTTTTTTTGTATCTTTTAGATAATAATCAGTAAAAGCATTTTCTTCTTCTAAATACTTTCTTACCTCAGGAAGTAGTTTTGAACTATCTTTCAAAACTTCAAGAATATTTGGTTGATGTACCCAGCTATAATTATCTTTCCATGTTATATTATGATAAGATTTTGTTTCCGGTTTTTTTTGAAGTTGTGGTATTTTCATAAAAAACTTTGATATATGAATATTATAATTTATTCACTTATTATTTTTGTCATCTGTTATTTATTGCTTAGATTTATAGCAAATGCTTCAACTAAAAAAATAAGTAAATTTGTGAGAATTTTAATTTTTATCATTTCATTAGCTTTAGCAGCTTTATTCGCAGTTGGTGGAAGATTCTTACTTTCCCTGCCTTTAATTTTGTTAAGCCTTGGAATTATTAAATTAAAAGGACTTACTATTTATCAACTAATTGGTTTGTTTAGATTAATACAAACTTTAAAAAACTCAGGAAGATTTTCTTTTAATAAAAAAAATAATTTCAACAATGTCTCAAACTTATCTCTTGAAGAAGCTTACAAAATTTTAAATTTAGATAGAAATAAAAATGTGACTGAAGAGGATGTTAAAAAAGCTCATACAAAAATACAAAAAAAAATTCACCCTGATGTTTCGCCAGAAACCTCTCGTTTATCAGCTATAGTTAATGAGGCAAAAGAACTAATATTAAAAACATTAAATTAATTTTTTAATTCTAATATTTTTTTGTAAACCTGATCTACTGTTATTGAACTAGGTTCGAATGCAGTATTGTGTTCAATCATATTTATATTTTCGCCTTCAGGAATAATTTGGTATTGATTTTTACTATAATCAGAATATGCTTTAGGAGTATCTAATAACAAAATTAAACTTGGAATATTACATTGTGAAGATACATGTTGTCCAAATGAGTCATTACCCACGTACATTCTGCACAAGGAAATCAAAGGTATAATTTCAGAAATTTTTTTATTTGCTAGAGAAATGCAATTTTTTTTATTTATATTTGAAATTATTTTATCTGATAAACTTTTTTCATTTGGACCACATAAAATATAAAAAAAATAATTATCATTTAAATTTAATTTATTTATAAGATCGATATAATTTTTTTCACCCCATTTGGTAGTAGGTCCGGAAGATCCTGCACCAACAATTATATTAAAACTATTTTGATTAATACTTTTTTTGGCAATTTCTTTTTTATGATCTTTTATAAATAAATTAGTTTCTGTTGGGCAGTTATTAATTTTTAAATATCTTTCAGTAAATTCTTTAGCAGCATGGACTAGATGAAGTTTTTTTTTTTTAAAAAAAGAATAAGAATATACCTCTTTAATATTTGCCAATTTTGCAGCCAAATAAGTTCTTATACTTGGATAAAATATATACAATTTATTAAAAGAGTTTATTTTTAATTTTTTACTTAATTCAATTAAATCTATTAATCTTCTATATTTTTTTCCTTCAATAAAAATTACGTTTTTAATTAAAGGGTCATCTTCTAGTGCCATTTTTAAATTTTCACATAAAGTTATTATGGTAATTGGCCCATATTTCTTTGCTATCTCATGGCAATAGCATAGGTGAAGTAAGTTTGATCCAAGACCAACATAGTTTAAAAAAACACCAATTTTCATAAATTAAATTTATTTTTTTAATTTAATATAAGTTATAATACTTTAAATTTTTACTTATGACTGAAATTAAAGGCATTTATGCGGCCTCATTATCCATACTTGATGAAAATTTAGGTCTAAATATTGATAAAACCATTCGGCATGCTGAAAATCTTATTGATGCTGGTTGTCATGGTGTAGCAATATTTGGAAGCACTGGCCAATCACAGTTAATTTCAGTAAGTGAAAAAATTCAATTAATTAATAAATTGTCTAAAAGCAAATTTAATGAAAAGTATATTATTGGAACAGGACTTAATTCCTTAACTGAAACAATTAATTTGGTTAAAATAGCCAGGACATTAAATTTTAAAGATTTTTTAATAATGCCACCAGCATATTATAAATATGGCGATGAAGATGTGCTAAATTATTATTCAAGAATTATTGAACAAATAACAGATTGTAGAATTATATTATATAATTTTGAAAAACTTTGTGGATATAAGTTTAGCAAAGAATGTGTTGAGAAATTAGTTAACAAATTTCCAAAACAAATTATTGGTGTTAAAGATAGTTCATATAACTTGTTTGAAACATTGAAAATTAAAAATTTTTCAATTTTTCCTGGATCGGAAGAAAAACTACTTAAAGGTTTAAAACTTGGTTGTTCTGGAATAATAACAGCCACATGCAATGTAACTGCATCATTAGCCAGAAAAGTTTATGATGATTTTTATAGAAACAATACTCAAACCGCCAATGAAAAATTATGCAAGGTAAGACAAGCATTTGATAAACATAACTTAATTTCAGCACTTCATACATTTTTGTCAAAAAAAGATAAAATTTTTGAAAATATTTTACCTATACTTAGCTTGTTAACGGAGAAAAATAAAAAAAAACTGTTTGAAGATTTAGAAAAATTAGACTTTAATATTGATAATTTAAAAATAGGTTAAATGAATTTAGTTATTTTTTTAAAAAATCTTTTTAGAGAAGATGGGTTTGTATTAATTGATGCAAACTCAAGAGAGTTTATTATTGGAAAACCAAAAAAAAATAATCCAATAAAAATAAGATTATTTGATAAAAGTTTACATTATAAATTGCTTTTACTTCCTGATCTATATTTTGGCGAAGCATACACGGAAGGTACTTTAGTAATTGAAAATGGAACACTTTCGGAATTTTTAGAAATTGCTTTTAAAAATATTGGAAGAAAGGAAACAAATATCTATGCTAGGATTATTAATAAGATTAGAGGCACCTACAGATATTTAACAAATTATAATTTAGTTAATATATCAAAAAAAAATGTTTCACATCATTATGATATTTCAGAAAAACTTTATGACCTTTTTTTAGATCAAAAAAGAATTTATTCTTGTGCATATTTTAAAAATGAAAATGATAGCTTAGAAACTGCTCAAATTAACAAAATGGAACACATAATAAAAAAGCTAAATCTTAAGCCGAATCAAAAAGTTTTAGATATAGGGTGTGGATGGGGGGCATTAGCCATTGAAATTGCAAAAAAAACTAAATGTGAAGTTTTGGGAATTACTCTTTCAAAAAATCAATTAGAACACTGTCAAAAAAGAATAAAAGAAATGAATCTTGAAAATCAAGTAAGATTTAAATTAAAGGACTATAGAGAATTAAATGAGAAATTTGATAGAATTGTAAGTGTTGGTATGTTTGAGCATGTAGGAAGAAAGTTTTATAAAAGTTATTTTAAAACTGTTAACAAACTTTTAAATGATGAAGGAGTAGCACTAATACACACAATAGGATCAGTAGTTTCTCCGAGAGACCCACATCCTTGGATTACAAAATATATTTTTCCAGGAGGGTACACACCTAGTTTAAGTGAAATTGCAGGACCAATAGAGAAATCAAATCTTGTATTGAGTGATATGGAGGTTTTAAGAATGCATTATTCCCATACGCTTAGACATTGGAAAGAAAGATTTTTGAGTAAAAAAGAAAAAGTTCTTAACTCGTTCGATGAAAAATTTTTTAGAATGTGGGAATTTTATCTCGCAAGTTGTGAGATGGCTTTTAAATGGGGTGATCAGGTTGTATTTCAATTGCAGTTATCTAAAAAACTTAATTCAGTTCCTACGAGAAGAGACTATATTTATCAATAAATAATTGATAAAATTAGCTTAAACATACTAAAATGAAAAATAAAGCTAAAAAAAATAAAAAATCAAAAAAAATCAAAAAAACTTGAGGAAGAAGAAAAAATTAAAAAAGAGCAAGAAATTAAATTAAAAAAAAAGCAATTAAAGGATGAAATTAAATTAGAAAAAGAAAGAACGAAAGAAATTAAAAAATTTTTAAGAGCTGAACAAGCTATAATTAGAAAAGAACAAGCAGAAAAACAGAGAAAATTTCTAGAGGAAATTAAAATTGAAAAGCAAATTGAAAAATTCAGAATAAGAGAGATTAAAGAACTTGAAATATTAGAAAAAACATCTTTAAAAGAAAAAAGAGAAGATTATGAAGGTTTACAGAAAAGAATAGATGATCTTAAAGAAAAATATAGACTTATAAGGGATCAGAAAATCAGAGAGAGAGTTGAAGCTCTAGGTATTAAAACTCTGGATAGCGATGATAGAGAAGCTTTATTAAAAAAAGAACAAGAGTTTAATATTCTTAGACAAAAAATTGAATTTTCTCTAGAAAGTTTTTACAGAAGTGCAAATAGTTTAGTTTTTCAATTAAACAGAAGATACCTAACAAAAAAAATGTCATTTTTTAGATGTATCGACAGAAGGTTCGAAAATGGTGAGATATTTATTAAATGGGACGAAAGCCCTGAAGATGAGTGGTTAATATTAATTTATATCAAAGATAATTCTCCAAATAATGAAATAATAATAGAAGATAAATCTGACCCTGAAAAAAATAATTCTTACGAATTTAAACCAAATGAAATATTTAAAGCATCTGATCTGATGGTTGACTCACTAACACAATTACTTGCAAGAGAAAGATCAACCGAGACGGAAAAATTTTAAGTAGATTTTAGTTCTTGTATTTTGTTCCAGGCAGAATTTATAGCTCTCATTTTTTTCTTACTTTCTTCGATTACCTCTGCAGGAATACCTTTATTCATTAATAAATCAGGGTGATGTTCTTTGCTTAATTTAATATATTTTTTTCTAATAATTTTAAGATCGTCTTCAGGTTTACTTTCTAAAACAATATAAGGATTAAGTTTGTTAGAAGATTTTCTACTTTCTTTTATACTATTTAATTGAATTTCGTTTAATCCAAATATTTGACCTATATGTTGGATCATATTTAATTCAGATTGACTCACATGACCATCTGCTTCTGCAATATAAAATAAAATATTAATGACTTCTTCAAGCACATTAGGATTATTTTTGTAAATTTGTGCTATTTGTTGAGCATAAGGCTCATAACCCGTTTTTTCTTTTTTTGCTTGATTAAATATTTTACCAACCTGATCTATTTCATTATCTGGAATTTTTAACTTATTTTTGACTGCTACCAGCTCTTCTTTACTTACATTTCCGTCTGCTTTACTTAGTTTAGCCGATAACACAATTAAAGATAAAGCAAATATTTGTTGTGGCTGTCCAAAAGATCTAAAACTACTAGCTGATCTTGCTCGTGATATTTTTCCACCTATAAGAGAGCCCAACAACATCCCAAATGGGCCACCAAGAGAAAACCCTACCATTCCACCAATTAAACTTCCCCAGATAGACATATGATTAAATTTAAATATAATTTAATTTTTTTATGTTAACAACAAGTATAGTTCTTGTAATTTTATATATCATTTATATGTGGTCAGTATCATGGATAAAATATTATAATCAACTTGATAAAAGATTTGGAATATCTATCTGGAGATATAGTTATGATTATCCTGTTATTGGAAAAAGAGATGTTTCAATTTTAGATGATAAAGAATTTGTTTTACTTAGAAGAAAAAGGAATAGAGTAGTTACATTTATGTACTTTATATTCTTTTTATCATTTGTTGTATTTATGTCTTTTATGAATCAGATTCTTTTGAGAATATTAAATTAATTATGGAAAATTTAATTTTATTTAAAATCTTTAAGTCTATATTCCCATTCCCCCATTCTTTTGTACTTTACTTTTAAAATCAAATTATTTTTTTTATCTAGCCAAATGTCAAAATTTAATTTTTTATCGTCTGGTAAATTTTCATTTTTAGATTTTAATTTATAATGGTCTGCAGAGTAATTTTGACCATTAATAATTAAGTTTTCACTTTTTACAAAATTTACAACCTGCTCTTTTATACTTCCAGAAAGTGGACTAATTTGTTTATTGGCTTTTAAAATTTTATGGTTCCACCAATTTCCAATTACACAATCTAACTCAGCTTTTCCTTTATATGATGATCCGTTTATAATAAATTTTTTAGACTTGTTATCGTAATTTAAATTAACATATTTTTTTTTTTTATTTTGAAATGTATTTGATTTAAAATTAATTAATTTATTATCTTCATAAACTTCTATAGCTTCACTTAATATGGAAAATATACTTACACCAAATAACTCCACTTTAAATTTAGTATAATTTTTTATAGTCATTTTTTTATTATCGTGTTCAAAAAAATAATTGCTATAACCAATTATTTTGCCATTCCTAATTACGTCCATTTCAATTTTAACAATTCCTTTGTAATGATTACTATGAGCAAAAGTGTCTGTAGAAAATAAAAGTATTATAAATAAACAAATTTTTTTTTTCATTTTATTGGATTTTATCTCACGAAAGTATAAATAATACTTAAAATTATGTTTTTAACTATAAAAAAAATACCAAAAACTTCATGGAGTTCTAAAAAACCACTTAATTTCAAGCCAAAATTTTGGACTTTTTTATATTTATGTTTAGGTTTAACATTATTTGGTTTAGGTGAAGGATTATTAATAGTTTCATTTACCGGAGCATCTCCATGGAGTGTCTTAGCCCAAGGCATATCATTGAATGTAAATTTATCAATCGGAACAATCACTTTGTTTATAAGTTTAGGTGTTTTGCTTTTTTGGCTGCCTTTAAAACAAAAACCAGGAATTGGAACAATACTTAATGCTTTAATAATCGCCATGATGATAGATATTTGTATTAAATATGTACCAACACCAGAAAATTATATTTCACAATTAATATTAGCTATAGTTGCTGTATTTACCGTAGGATTTGGTGGTGGAATTTATTTAGTTGCAAATTTGGGAGCAGGACCAAGAGATGGCTTAATGGTAGGACTACAAAAAAAAACAAACATACCAATAGCAGCAGTTAGGGCATTTCTTGAAATATTCGTAGTTACAGTTGGTTGGTACTTGGGAGGAACAGTTGGAGCAGGAACTTTATTATTTGCTTTTGGGATTGGTCCAGCGGTTGCTTTAGGACTTTTTTTAACAGAAAAGACTTTTAAATAAAAAAAACCCCCGAAACTTTCATTCCGAGGGTTCTAATTTTGTTTAGTGTATGTTTTTAGAGTGATCTCTAAATGGAAACGTATTACATTCCCATTCCACCCATTCCACCCATTCCACCCATTCCACCAGGAGGCATAGCAGGAGCTGAATCTTTTTCTTCAGGTTTATCTGCTACCATTGCTTCTGTAGTAACAAGCAATCCTGAAATTGAAGCAGCATCCTGTAAAGCTGTTCTAACTACTTTTACAGGGTCTATAATTCCTTCTTTAAACATATCAACATATTGTTCAGTTTGTGCATCATATCCATGAGAAGCTTTATTCATTTCTAAAAGTTTTCCAACAACAACTGATCCATCAACGCCAGCATTTTTCGTAATTTGTCTAACAGGGGCTTGAAGTGCACTTTTTACAATCTCTACACCAGCTTTTTGATCGTCACCTTTTACTTTTACTTTGTCTAGATCTTGAGAAGCATAGAGTAAGGCGCATCCACCACCAACCACTATACCTTCTTCTACAGCAGCTCTAGTAGCATTTAAAGCATCTTCAACTCTGTCTTTTCTTTCTTTTACTTCTACTTCTGTTGCTCCTCCAACTTTAATTACAGCAACACCACCAGCTAATTTTGCTAATCTTTCTTGAAGTTTTTCTTTGTCGTAATCTGATGTTGTTTCTTCAACTTGTTGTTTTATTTGAGCACATCTTGCTTCAATATCTGATTTCTTTCCAGATCCACTTACTATAGTGCTATTTTCTTTATCAACTTTTATTCTTTTAGCTGAACCAAGGTCAGTAATTTTGACATTTTCTAATTTAATACCTAGATCTTCGGAAATAACAGATCCTCCTGTAAGAATAGCAATGTCTTCAAGCATTGCTTTTCTTCTATCTCCAAATCCAGGAGCTTTTACAGCAACTACCTTTAGACCACCTCTTAGTTTATTTACAACTAGTGTTGCTAGAGCTTCACCCTCAACATCTTCAGAAATAATCATAAGAGGTCTTCCGGCCTGCACAACAGCTTCTAAAAGTGGAACCATAGGCTGTAAATTAGTTAACTTTTTTTCATGTAAAAGAATTAGAGGATTTTCTAATTCTGTAGTCATTTTATCTGCGTTTGTAATAAAGTAAGGTGACAAATAACCTCTATCAAATTGCATACCCTCTACAACGTCAAGTTCAGTTTCTATACCCTTTGCTTCTTCTACAGTGATAACACCTTCGTTTCCAACTTTTTGCATAGCTTTAGAAATCATAGTACCTATCTCTTTGTCTCCATTTGCAGAAATGGTTCCGACTTGTGCTATTTCATCACTATCTTTAACTTTTTTGGCTGAAGAAATTAGCTTCTCTTTAACACTTTCTACCGCAGCATCTATACCTCTTTTTACATCCATCGGGTTCATGCCAGCTGTTACGTATTTGCATCCTTCTTTTACTATTGATTGAGCTAAAATAGTTGCTGTGGTCGTTCCATCACCAGCTTCATCATTTGTTTTGCTAGCAACTTCCTTAACCATTTGAGCTCCCATATTTTCAAACTTATCTTCTAGATCAATTTCTTTTGCAACAGATACACCATCCTTTGTTGTTCTTGGAGCACCATAAGATTTGTCAATAACAACATTTCTACCTTTTGGTCCAAGTGTTACTTTTACTGTATTCGCAAGTATATCTACACCTCTTAACATTGCCGATCTTGCTTCTGCATCAAATTTAACTATTTTTGCCATTTTTTACTCTCCTTTATTAATATTATTTTCCACTAGAAATACCCATAATGTCAGATTCTTTCATTATACTGTATTCTTTACCATCTATTTTTACTTCTGTTCCAGACCATTTTCCAAATAATACTTTGTCACCAACTTTGACATCCATTGCTATTATTTTTCCATCTTCTGTTTTTGCACCTCCACCTACGGCCACAACTTTACCTTCCTGAGGTTTTTCTTGCGCTGTGTCTGGTATTATTATTCCACCAGCAGTTTTTTCACTGCTATCTAAAACTTAAATTAAAACTCTGTCATGTAACGGTTTAAATTTCATAAAATACTCCTATAAATATTGATTTCATATAGATATATGGTTCAATGATTTCAAGGTTATAATTAAAATATATATATTCAAAAAAACAAAGAAATTCGCTGATTTTTGGGCTATATCTCCTAAATGACATTAAATTTGGACAATAAAGGTCTTAAATCAATAACTCATGAATTCGAATTATTTTTTATCGATATATGGGGAGTTGTGCACAATGGAATAAAACTGTTTCAAAATTCAATCAATGTTCTTAACGAACTAGAAAAAAATAAAAAAGAATATGTTTTATTAACAAATGCACCAAGACCAAATTCAGATGTGATTAAATTTTTAAAAAAAATGGGTTTAGATGATGGTAAATGTAAAAAAGTTTATACTTCAGGTGAAGCTGCTCTAAAACATTTAAATTCTAATTGGAAAAATTCTAAATTTTTTCATATCGGTCCTCCCAGAGATTTTAATTTATTTAAAATGTTTGAGAAAAATAAAGTAAAAAAAATTGATGAAGCAGAACTATTATTATGTACAGGATTGTTTGATAATCAGGATAAAAATATGGATTTTTATAGAAGTTTTTTAAAAAGTAAAATAGATAAAAAAATGATATGTACAAATCCTGATTTGATAGTTGACAGAGGTGAAGAAAGAGAATTTTGTGCCGGTTCTGTCGCTAAAGTATTTGAAGAATTAGGTGGAAAAGTAGATTATTTTGGAAAGCCATATCCATTAGTTTACACCCAATCTATAGAAATAAAAAATAAAAGAGTATTGTGCATAGGCGATAATTTAAACACAGATATTAGAGGAGCTAATTTACAAAACTTTAGCTCTTTGTTAGTTTTAAATGGAGTTCATAGAAATGAAACTAATTGTGGCATTGATAAACTATTTGAAAAATATAATGTTACAGTAAATTATGCTCAATCAAATTTAAAATGGTAAAAAGAATTAAAATATATAAGAATTTTAATGTTTCAGTTTCAGATCAGAATTCAATAATTTTAATAGGTAATTTTGATGGTTTACATTTGGGACATCAAAAATTATTTCGACAGGCAAAAAAATATAAAAAAAAACTGCAATGCAAGCTTGGAGTAGTAACCTTTGATCCTATTCCAAAAATGTTTTTTAATAAAAAAATTAAAAATTATAGGATTTCAAATACTAACCAAAAAATAGGTTATTTGAAAAAATATAATGTAGATTTTATAATAATTAAAAAATTTGATAGAAAATTTTCAAAAATTAAAAGTTATAGTTTTATTGAAAACATATTGTCAAAAAAACTTCAATCAAAATATATTTTTGTAAGTAATAATTTTAGATTTGGAAATAAAAGAGAAGGAGATGTTAATCTTTTAAAAAAATTATCAAATAAATATAAATATAAAATTATAAATCCTTCTCCTCTAAAGAAACAAAAAAAAATTATTTCATCAACTTTAATTAGAAGTTTATTACAATCGGGAAAATTAGATATTGCTAATCAATACCTTGATAGGTTTTGGTCTATAGAAGGAAAAGTTCAAAAGGGAAGAGAGATGGGAAAGAAAATTGGTTTTCCCACATGCAACATAGGGTTATCGAACTATTTGATTGCAAAAACAGGAGTTTATGCCGTAAAAGTTAATATTCATGGTAGCAAGCTTAATTTAAATGGTATAGCAAATTTAGGATATAGACCAACTTTTAATCAAAAAAAGATTCTTTTAGAAGTAAATATATTTAATTTTGCTAGAAATCTTTATAATAAGAAATTAACAGTTGAATTTAAAAAATTTATTAGAAGTGAAAAAAAATTCAGAGGAGTTGATCAGCTTAGAAATCAAATTAATAAGGATTTGAAAATAGCAAAAAAAATATAATATTATGGGAAAAGAAAATATTAATCTTCCTAAAACAGCTTTTTCAATGAAAGCAAACCTTCCGTCTAAGGAGCCTGGTTTTGTTCAATATTGGGATAGGATAAATTTATATAAGAAGTTAAGAGCAAGAACTAAAAACAAAGAAAAATTTATTCTTCATGATGGGCCTCCTTATGCAAACGGCAATATTCATATGGGGACTGCACTAAATAAAATACTAAAAGATATAATAACCAAATTCCATCAAATGGATGGAAAAGACTCTGTTTATGTTCCAGGGTGGGACTGTCATGGGTTGCCAATAGAATGGAAGATTGAAGAACAATATAAGAAAAATAAAAAAAATAAAAATGAAGTACCAATTACCGAATTTAGAAAAGAATGTAGAGAATTTGCAAATAAATGGATTAAAGTTCATAAGGATCAATTTAAAAGGCTGGGGGTCATTGGGGATTGGGAAGATTATTATTCAACAATGAGTTTTGATGCTGAAGCACAAATAGTAAGAGAGCTTGGAAAATTTTTAAAAGAAGGAAGCCTTTACAAAGGATATAAGCCGGTTCTTTGGTCAACAGTAGAAAAAACTGCATTATCTGATGCTGAAGTTGAGTATATGGATCACACGTCAGATACAATTTATGCTTCTTTTGAGGTTAAGAAATCTAATTTAAAAGAATTAAATAATTGCGAAATAATTATATGGACAACCACACCTTGGACAATTCCAGCAAATAAAGCTTTGGCCTATAATAATAATTTGAAATATTTGATTGTTCAATTATTAGATGACAATAAATTTAAAAATAAAAAGATAGTTGTAGCAAAAGATCTTTTAGAGTCCGTAATTAAAGAATGTAATGTTGAAAGTTATAAAACCTTAGAAGAGATTAATGGAAAGGATTTTTTAGGAACTGTTTGCCAACATCCTTTTTTTAATATTGGCTATAAATATGATATTCCAATGTTGGAAGCTAGATTTGTTACAACAGAACAGGGCACAGGAATAGTTCATTGTGCTCCAAGTCATGGACCAGATGATTTTAATTTATGTCTAAACAACGGAATTAAAGCATTGGAAACGGTTGATGATGATGGAAGATATACAAAAAATATTCCTGTTTTTGAAGGTACACATATTTTTAAAGCAAATTCTATTGTAATAGAAAAGTTAAAAGATCTTAATAAACTTCTAGCCAACGGAAAATTAAATCATTCATACCCACATTCTTGGAGATCTAAAGCTCCCCTTGTTCATAGAGCTACCCAACAATGGTTTATTTCAATGGAAAGCCATGGGTTAAGAAAAAAAGCCTTAAAAGCTATTGAAGATACCAAATTTTATCCTAGCAAAGGAAAAGAAAGATTGAAATCAATGATAGAAACAAGACCAGATTGGTGCGTGTCAAGGCAAAGAGTTTGGGGAGTTCCTTTACCTATTTTTATTTCAAAAAAAACAAATGAAATTTTAATAGATGATGAAGTTTTTGATAATATTGCTAAAATTTATGAAAAAGAAGGTTCGGATTGTTGGTTTACAGATGATCCTCAAAGATTTTTAGGAAAGAAATATATTGCTAAAGATTATGAAAAATTAAGTGATATTGTTGAGGTATGGTTTGATAGTGGCTCAACCCATTCCTATGTTTTGGAAACAAGGAAAGATTTAAAATGGCCCGCATCCATGTATCTTGAAGGATCTGATCAGCATAGGGGGTGGTTTCATTCTTCACTGTTAGAGTCCTGCGGAACTAGAGGTAGAGCACCATTTGAAACTATATTATCACACGGTTTTGTTGTCGATGGCAAAGGATTAAAAATGTCTAAATCATTGGGAAATATTATATCACCAGAAGACATTTTAAAAAAATATGGAGCTGATATTTTAAGAGTCTGGGTTACAGCAGCAGATTATTCCGAAGATTTAAGAATAGATAATTTAATTCTAGAACAACACGCTGAATCATACAGAAAAATAAGAAATACATTTAGATATATTTTGGGAAACTTGAAAGATAATTTTTTAAAAACAGATTTTGAAAAAATAAATCCAAATGTACTTGATGAGTTAGAACAGTACATGCTTCATAAAATTTTTATTTTGAATGAAAATTTCCATAAAAATTTTAAGTCATATACATTTCATAATTTATATAAAGAACTATTAAATTTTTGTACAGTAGATCTTTCAGCATTTTATTTTGATATTAGGAAAGATTCGCTTTATTGTGATGATTTAAATTCTGAAAGAAGAAAAAATTGCATTTTAGTTCTAAATATAATTCTTGAAAGTTTACTTAAATGGTTCGCACCAATATTGTCATTTACCACCGAGGAAATTTTTAATTTAGTTAATAAAGACAATGATAATAGTATTCACCTAGAAAAATTTGTTAAAATACCATCGAAATGGAAAAATCAAGTATTAAATGAAAACTGGATAAAAATAAAAAAAATAAGAGATTTAGCTAATATAAGCATTGAAAATAAAAGAGCAAGTAAAGTTATAGGTTCAAGTTTAGAAGCGAAAGTTAAAATAAAACTGAATAAAAAATTTTATGAATTGGCAAAAAATTTTGATTTTGCTGAAATTTGTATAACTTCAGGAGCAGAGATAATACTTGATGAAAAACTTGATAATGAAATAAATGTTGAAACAATTAAAGCAGAGGGCGAAAAATGCAAAATTTGTTGGAAAATAAAAAAAGGCAAGTGCGAAAGACATGGATAACAATATAAGATATGAATAATAACTTTTATAAGAAAATTATTATATATATATCAGTTTTAACTTTAATTTTTTTTTTAGATAGAGTATCCAAAATTTATATTCTTCAATTTGCATCAAATAATTTAGACACGAACATATATATTAATCAATTTTTGAGCTTAAATTTAGTTTGGAACAAAGGGGTTGCTTTTGGCCTGTTTTCATTTGAAAAATCTTTAATTTACAATTTGATTACTATTTTAATTGTAATAATAAATTTAATTATTTTATATTTAGTTTTTATTTATAAAGATTTACGTGCCCTTTTTTTTTTAATGATACTAGGAGGTTCTTTGGGAAATTTATTTGATAGATTGTATTATGGATCAGTTCCAGATTTTATTGATATAAATTTTAGGGAGTTCCACTGGTTTATTTTCAATGTATCAGATATATTTATTACACTTGGTGTTATTTGCCTTATTATTGCTGAATTATTAATTAATAAAAAAACACATGAGTAGAAAATTTTTTAATATTTTAATTTTGCTTTTTTTTATGATTTTGAATTCTTGTGGTTTAGGATCAAGTATAAAAAGTGCTGTAACAGGAAAAACCAAACCGATTGGCGATGAGTTTTTAGTAGAAAAAAAAAACCCATTAGTATTGCCTCCAAATTTTGAAGATTTCCCCGAGCCTGACGATAGTAAAAATTTAGCCGATAGAGAGGAAACAAGCTTTAAAGAAGATATAAAAAAGATATTAAAAAACAATGGTGCTAGTAATGATATTAAAATTGATAACACAAATAAATCTTTAGAGGAATCAATTTTGAAGAAAATTAAATAAAATGAATGTTAATAATATTAATTTTAAAAATTTTAAAATTAAAAAAAAATTAAATATAGCAAAAAAAGAGTTTCATTCATTAATTTCAGATTATTATAAAAATAAAAACAATATTCTTAATACTTTATCCAAAGATTATAACAATAATTTTAATTCTAAAACCATAAAAAAATTAAAAACAAAATCTTTTTTTAGAGTAATTGGCATGGGGGGTTCAATTTTAGGATCTGAAGCAATTTATAGTTTTTTGAAAAAAAAAATAATAAAAAATTTTTCATTCATAAACAATCTTCAGAATAATATAAATTTAAAAAAAAATAAAAAAACTCAAGTTAATATAATTATATCAAAATCTGGAAATACTTTAGAAACCATATGTAATTCAAATATTCTTTTAAAAGATAATCAAAAAAATATTATTATTTCAGAATTGCAAAATAATTATTTAAATAAATTAGCAGCAGATTTAAAGTCTGATATAATTGAACATAAAAATTATATTGGCGGCAGATACTCTGTATTATCAGAAGTAGGAATGATTCCAGCAGAGTTAATGGGGTTAAATGTTATTAAATTTAAACAATTTAACTATTTAATTAAAAATAAAATTTTTGTTAAAGAATTATTGGCCAATGTTCAGTCAATTTATTTAAATGTGAAAAAAGGTAAATTTTTATCATTTATATTAAATTATGATCCTTTATCAGAGCCTTTTTTTAAATGGTATCAACAGCTAGTTTCGGAAAGTTTAGGGAAAAAATTAAATGGCGTGATACCAGTGATTTCTACAATGCCAAAAGATAATCATAGTTTAATGCAATATTACCTGGATGGTCAACCCAAGGGTTTTTATACTTTTTTTTTCTCACACCAAGAAAATACAATAAAAATAAATCATAAAAAAATATTAGAACCTTATAAATTTTTAAAAGGAAAAAAATTAAATGAAATAATTTACTCTCAGAATATAGCAACTCAAAATGTTTTTAATTCAAAAAAGATACCTTTTAGAAGTTTTGAAATATTAAGCAAAGATGAGAAAAGTCTTGGGACTTTGTTTACTTTTTTTATATTAGAAACAATACTTTTGGGTAGATTATTAAAAGTAAATCCTTTTGATCAGCCAGCAGTTGAATTAATTAAAAAAGAAACCAAAAAAATTTTGCTAAAAAAAGGAACCAAAAATAATTTTAGATAAACCATAAATTTTTTCTTTTTTAATTAAAAAAAAATCATTAAAATTATCTATAGTTTTTTTATTTCTATGTAGAATGATTATACCGTTTTTACTTAATAATTTTTTGTTATTTATGTTGTGCAAAATTTCATTTATTCTTTTTTCTTTAAAAGGTGGATCTAAGTAAATAATTTCAAACTTTTTATTTGGTAAATTTTGAAAAAAGTTTTGGCTATAAATATCTTTTTCAAATACCAAAGTATTTTTAGAGCAATTTAAGTTAAGTATATTCTTTTTTAAAATTTTAACTGATGGTTGATAATTTTCACAAAAAATCACATTATTAGCTCCTCTAGATATAAATTCTAAGCCAAATGAACCTATACCAGAAAATAGGTCTAATACATTTGAATCTTTAATTTTAAAATTAAATATTTTTGAATGTTCTACAATATTAAAAATTGACTCTCTTACCATTGATTTTAATGGTCTTGTACTTTTGTCTAATGGCAAAATTAATTTTTTATTTTTTAAATAACCAGAAATTATTTTCATTTTTTAATTACTTTAAATCCTATATCTTTTCTAAAAAATCCATTATTCCAATCTAAATTATTAATTAGTTTTAAAGATTCTTTTTGACACGAATAAAAACTTTCAGAAAGAGAAGTAAAGTTTAAAACTCTTCCTCCTGTAGCTACAATTTCATTATTCTTTCTGTTTGTTCCTGCATGAAAAATAAATTGATCTTTTGAATGAATTAGATTTTCCAAACCATCTATTTTAATATTTTTTTGATATTTATCTGGATATCCTTTTGAACATAAAACTATACTCACGCTAAATTTGGAGTCCCATTCTAAAATTATATTTTTTAAAGAACCATTACAGCATGATAAAATAATTTCAAATAAATCTGTCTTTAATCTAGGAATTATTGTTTGACATTCAGGATCACCCATTCTTACATTGTATTCAATAAGATATGGTTCATTGTTAACAATCATCAAGCCGGCATATAAAAATCCTTTATATGAACAGCCAATGTTATTAAGTGATTTTAATGTAGGTTGAATTATTTTGTTTATAATTTTTTTTTCGAGATCTGAATTTATTAGTCTTGAAGGTGAGTAAGCTCCCATTCCTCCAGTGTTTTTGCCCGTATCACCCTCGCCTACTCTTTTGTGATCTTGTGCAGTTTGAAAAGTTTTAAAAGTTTTTCCATCAGAAATAATAAAAAAACTCATCTCTTCCCCTTGAAGAAACTCTTCTATTAATAATTTTTCTGCTTTTCCAAACTTTCCATTAAAAATTTCATCAATAGCTGTTTGGCCTGATGATTCATTTTCACATATATAAACACCTTTTCCTGAAGCCAAACCATCTGCTTTTATAACTAAAGGATATTTTGATTTTTTTAAAAATTTTTTTGCATCTAAAGATTTGTAAAATATTTCAAATTTTGCAGAAGGAATATTATTTTTTTTGCATAATTCTTTTGTAAATGTTTTAGAACCTTCTAATTGTGATGCAATTTTATTGGGTCCAAAAACTAATATATTATTTTTTTCAAGGTAATCGACAATACCATCTACCAAAGGCTTTTCAGGTCCAATAATGACCATTTCAATTTTATTTTTTAAAATAACTTTTTTTAATTCTTTAAAATCATTAAAGTTTATATTTATATTTTTAGCAATTTTTTCGGTTCCAGCATTTCCTGGAATGCAAAATATTTTTTTTACATTTTGTGATTCTGATAGTTTAAAACATAAAGCATGTTCTCTGCCTCCGCTTCCAATAATAGCAATATTCATATATGATAAATTATATAATAATAATGAAAAATAAGTTAGCTAAATTAGAATATTTGCCAAATAGTTTTAAAATTATTGAGGATGGTGATCACGTGATTTGTGCAGTATCAGGAAAGAAAATTTTTTTAAATGAGTTAACCTATTGGAACGTAGATTTACAAGAACCATATTTTTCATATGTGGAAGCTTTCAAAAAGAAGGATAATAAAAATTAAAACTTATTTATTTCCAACGATTATGGGTCCAAATCCATTGACCAGGATTTTCTAAAATCATATTTTCAAGCCACAAATTAAGATCAGTTGTAATTTTTTCTACACTATCTTCATCTTTAAACTTCATAGGTTTATTAATTTTTATTTTAAAATTAATTCCATCTAATCTTTCGATATGAATAGGAACTATTTCAGATTTATATTTTTTTGAAAATTGTGCTGGTATTGTTGTTGTATATGCATAATGATTAAAAAATTTTATTTTTTTGGCTTGACTAACTCTTTGATCTATCATTATAGCAATTGAGTAACCTTTTTTAAAATATTTAAGTAGTTGTCTAGTGCCAGCCATACCTTTTGGAATATAAT